>JALOQL010000085.1 GCA_025453415.1 Minisyncoccota bacterium | reverse complement strand
CATTTCGTCCAGCATGACTTCGGGCGCCGCGCCCGTGCCGCCCCAGCCGCCGTCGATGGCGATAATATCGGGATCGGCCATCAACGCCAGCCGCACGTCGTTGGCCACGTCGCCCGCCGCCAATTTAATGATTATCGGCACGCCGCCGGACAATTCGCGCAGCCAATCGACCTTCGCCTTAAGGTCGTTGATATCCGCAATATCATGGTGATAGGCCGGCGAATGCACGTCGGTGCCCAGCTTGACCCGCCGGACCGCCGCGATCTCCGGCGTTACTTTTTCCTTCTGCAACAAACCGCCCTGGCCGCCTTTCGCACCCTGACCAATCTTGATCTCGATAATATCCGCTTTTTTCAGTATCTCTTCGTCAATACCAAACCTTCCCGTGCTGTATTGTATGATAAGTTTTTTGGCGTATTCACGCTCTTCGGGCAGCATGCCACCTTCGCCGGTGTTGGCAACCGTCCCGGCCAAAGCCGAACCCTTGGCCAGCGCGACCTTGGCGTTCTTCGACAGGGCGCCAAAAGACATGGCGGCGATCAGTATCGGTCCGGAAATTTCCACCGGCTTTTTGCTATTCTTTCCGAGGACCGTTTTGGCCGAAATCGTTTCCTTGAAATAATCCACCGGACGTTTAGCCAGCTGCGCCGGCACAAATACCAGATCCTCCAGGCTGTTTTTAACCTCCCTTACGGAACGGCCGCCGCGCACTGGAACCTTGGCGATCCGGTCCTGCACTTTTTTTGTCCAATTGATCATGTTTTTAATTACTCTTAACAAACAAAAAACGCCCGCATTCCCGGGGACGTCGCTGTCGAAATTTGCCGCGGCACCTCATTGTGCCCTCGACAATTCGATTATAAGCGGCTTCCCGGGAATGTCAAAAGTATAGCGAGCCCAAAACCGCTGTCAAACGCCATCAACGCGATACCGGAAAACAAAAGCGCCCCGAAGGGCGCTTGAATGCGTTCGGTTATTCCTGGACCTTCTCGATCACGCCGTGGGGGCACACGCTTTCGCCGCCGCAAGCCCCCACCTTATCGGAATCGGTAACCTTGGCCTTGCCATCGTCGTCCTGAGCCATGCCGCCCGGGCAGTTTATAGTGCAAATGAAACATCCCAAACACTTATCTTTATTCACTTGGTATTTTGCCATGTTTTTTGATTATATTTAGGTATGACTCAGTCTAACAAATCTATTTTTTTTCGCAACGTCAACTATTGTAGGCCAACCATAAAGATAGAACCGCTTTCGCCAGCAAGAAAATAACGAATAAAATTGCGATCCATAGTAAATATTTCTGAAGCCTTTTCCTTTCTTTTTTTTCAATGATCCAAAAAATACCGATAATCGGCACGCCAATAACCACCAGCAACATCACCAAGCCCGCAAAATAGTTGAACGCGGTCGCAATCCGTTCTTCGGGGCCGAATGACACCGGACCATAAGCAACCGAGTCGGGCATGCCGTTATTCGGCAAAATACCTTCTGCCTTGGCGACTCCGGCCGATAAAGCCAATAGCAGGACCGTGAATATCCGGGATAAATAATATCCCGCTTTATTTAATATTTTCATGGTCTTTTCCCAATAGCTCCAAGTGGCACAGATTCAGCTTCTTTTCGTTGAAATCCCATAAATGAAGGCTGTTCCCTTGGCAGAAATCCCACCAAACGCACTTTTCGCAGGCGCCCACCTTGCGCCAGTCGCGATCACGGAAAAGCTGGAATTTTTCGTTCCAAACCTTGGCAAAATCGTCGGTCCGGACATTCCCCTGCTTGGTTTGCTCGCGCGGCAATATTGGACAGGCGCCGATATCTCCATTATACAGTATGCTGGCCACTTTGATACCCGCCCAGCAAAAAAATAATTGATCGCGCATCGTTCCTTCCGCCTCCGGGCCGAAAAATCCCTCTTCGCAAAAACTGATTTTAATTTTTTTCTCTGCCTTCCTTTTTTTGGCGATGTAATCCAACAGGTACTTCCATTCCCCGGCGTCCAAAAACATTTCTTCACATTCCCGGGCGCGTCCGACCGGACTGATCGAAAACATCCGCCAATGAGTCACCCCCAATTCTTTGCACAAAGCGTAAATAGCGTCCAATTCTTTAATATTCCTCTTGTTAGCGCAGGTTATCGCCTCAACAATGGGAAATTTGGCCGCAACCAGTAAACGGATACCGTTAGTTGCTCTTTTGAAAGTATCCTGGCCGATCCTCTGCCAGGTATGGTTGGCCTCGGTCCCGTCCAGGCTCACCGATACCGACGTCATGCCCGCGTCTTTCATCTTCCCGATGATTTCCGGCGTCACCAAAGTGCCGTTGGTCACCATGCCCCAGGGAAACCCCGATCCGTTCGCGTATTTCATCACCTCGAACAGGTCCGGCCGCAAAAGCGCTTCGCCTCCGGTGACCGCCACCATTATCTTTTTGGCGTCAAAATCCCGCGCGATTTCGGAAAATGCTTTTTTGATCTCTTCGGTGGTAAGCTCGCCCGGAGGCAGGACATCGCCGCAGGATGAACCGCAGTGCCGGCAGTGCAGATTGCAGCGCAGAGTGCATTCCCAAAACAAATAATTGAGCTTGTGCTCCGCAACCTCCTGTTTGCAGTATTCCTGCCAAAGTTTCAGCTTTCCGATCTTGAATATGTTCATTTTTAATATCGGTAAAACAAGTTATGCGCCACGAACATGAATAATATGATTCCCAAAAATGCCAAAAATAACGCCAGCGGCGCGTAAGCAAGATAGCGCAGCCATTTTTTGGTACCGCCGTGCTTAATATACCACCGGTAACCGATAATGGGCGAGACTATCCCGCTGACAAATAAGAGTAAAATCGATAAGGGAAACCAAATTAAAACCGGCGGGTCGGGCGTTGGCACCGGAACACCATACTTCGTCACCGGCATGCCATATTCGGGCGCGGGCGAATCCCACAATATCGCCGACGCCTTGTCCGCGGAAAAAATCGCCAATCCGATAAAAATACTTTTAAGATAATTCGGTATTTTCATGATCGCATTATTATTGAAAATTAATCCCCACGGCCGCCACCAGGATCACTCCGATCGCAATAACAACCAGAATCAACGGTGCGTAGGCGACATAACGCAGCCATTTTTTCGTGCCGCCGTGTTTTATATACCAACGGTAGCCAAGAATCGGCGAAATTATGCCGCTCAATAGAATAAGAACGAACAAAAGGGGGACGATCTGTGTCGCCAAGACTTGAGCCGACGGCAATCGGTAATGGACGCCTCGGTCGATCGGCGCTCCGTATAACGGTACCGTCTGCTCAGCCCAGACATTTTGGGCGAAAAAAACGATCGCACCAATGATTATGTATTTTAACTTTCTGAAAATTTTCATGGTTTTTGATCTGCCGAGTTTCAACTTTTATTAATTTCCAGGATCATTTCCCCGTTCCGATGGAGAAAAAATACCATATCAATAGGATCGCCAGCGCCATTAGCGGGGATAACGCAAACCAAAAATACAACCTTCTTTTACCGCCGCGCCTGGCATACCAAATATATCCTATGATTGGCAGAACAACAACCGCTAAAGCCGCATAGAAAAAATACTGTGAACCCGCAAATAAATCACTGATTATCTTTTCAAAAAACGTTTTTGCCGCCGGTTCAGCTGCCGTCAATTGGCCGGGGGCAATATGTGCGGGCACCATCGATGCCGAGTCGGTCGCCGATGGCAGCGGCGACTCCGGAACCGTTACCGGAAGGACCGAATCTTGCGGTATTTGCGGTTGCGGCTTTGGCTCCCAATCCTGTGGTACTACGCCATACATTAATGACGAACCCGACTGTTGCGCCCAGACCTTTTGGGCGGAAAATATTAGCGCCCCAACGATAAAATATTTTAACTTAATGAAAATTTTCATAAGTTATTTTGGTTTACCTTGGTTCTTTACCTTATTTATCCTGGCCTCGATGGCGGCCGGATCGCCCAGGAAATAGTGCTTGAGGGGTTTCAGATTCTCGTCAAGCTCATAGACCAGCGGAACGCCCGTCGGCAAATTGAGGGTGGAAATGTCGTCATCCGAAACTTGGTCCAAAAATTTGACGATCGCGCGCAGGCTGTTGCCGTGCGCCGAAACCAGGATATTCTTGCCGGCCTTGATCGCCGGAACAATATCGGAATCCCAATATCTCATGGCGCGCGCGTAGGTATCGGCCAGGGATTCGGTTTTGGGCATCATACCATGCGGAACATCCTTGAAGATCTTCTGCTCGTTTTGCGCCGCGTACTGAACTTCGTCCATTTCCGGCGGCCGCACCGCCCAGCTGCGTCGCCAGATGTAAACCTGGCCTTCACCGTACTTTTGCGCCATTTCCGCCTTGTTCAAGCCTTGCAAGGCGCCATAATGCCGTTCGTTGATCTGCCAGGCATATTTTGTCTCGATCCCCGAAAGTCCCATTTCCTTCAAAACGATATTCGTAG
>JALOQL010000009.1 GCA_025453415.1 Minisyncoccota bacterium | reverse complement strand
TTGTCGTTTTTAATTCCGGGGTAGGGGCGGCCAACCGCCTGACCGCGGTGCGCTGGAACGTGACCCTGAACATCGTCTGAGCCTGGCTCTTCCCCATCCCCGGCGCCGCGCTAATCGGCAGCATGTTCTTCCTCTTCCTGATCAATTCCTGATTGTATTTTTAGATTTTTTCAGAAGGGAGGTTTTCAGAGGGTTTTCAGAGGGTCTCACCCTCTGGCTAGAAGCGACGGAAACTACAGCGGAAAGACCCCTGCAAATTTGCAGGGGTCTTTCCGCTGTTTAGCTAATCGATTAGAATATGGAAAAGGCATATAGAAGGCTTATAAACGAATATGTCATCAAGAAAAGAGGAATTTATTAACGGTGGAATTTATCACATTACAATTCGCGGAGTCGAAGGACGGGAAATTTTTGCCGACGATGAAGATCGTTGGCATTGTATTTTTTCTTTGTATGAATTTAATAACCGGAACACTGTCACAATAAGAGAGCAACGACGCAGACGTCAGGCAGCCAAGGAAAAAATTAAATCTGACAGGGGTCTTTCCGCTGCCGCTGAGTTATTTTAACGGCAGGCATAAAAGAAAAGGACATCTGTTCCAGGGAAAGTTTAGCGCGCGGCATATTCCCGAAGATGAAGATATGAGCACCGTATTCACCTACATCCATACGAATCCAATTTCACTGATTGACTCTGGTTGGAAGGAAAATGGAACTAAAGACGGCGACGCGGCAAAGGAATTTTTACTAAATTACCGCTGGTCTAGCTATCTTGATTACGTCGGAAAGAGAAATTTTCCGTCGGTGAGCGATAGGGAATACATATTGAAAATTATCGGCAACTCGGAAAACGCCAAAAAATACATTGAAGATTGGATAGCGCGCAAGCAGAAATGACAGCGGAAAGACCCCTGTAGCGAATTTTGTAAAAAAAAGATAAACAACTGTGGCTAGTCTGATTATCTATTACCCGGCGATGCAGCCGGTATTTTGTTTACCAATCGAGGCGCGTGCCTTGCACCAATGATCTAATCCGTCGAACTTGCGGGCAAACGATTCGTCCGGCCCGTAGCACGTCTGATTAAAATCAGGGGTGGTATCGATCGGTTTCATTCCCGGCGTCATCAACCTTACGGCTGTCGCATTGAGGAGAAGCGGCGTTGTTATGACGATGTGTTCACTGCTGCCGTCAACTTCACCGATTTGCTCCCATATCCCATCGGTATTAGACCACTCGTCCGGCATTCTTTGCCAGAGAGTATAACCGTGCATATTGGCAAGCGCCGGATTCCATACCTCCACTCGGCTTTCATTTGGGCAGGTGAGGTTTACTTTAGCCTCGTTTATTAACGAGATGATGCCTAGCCAGTCGGGAGTTGTTTGGGCAAAGGATAGCTCTACGTCTTGTTGGGCGGTTCCAAAGCTGACGGTGGGTAGCACGGTCTCCGTGGGGGTAGTCGTTGGTTTCTTGTCGGGCTCATTACACTTGCCATCGGGACACTCGGGCGGATGTTTGTGGTCACAGAAACCATGGTATTTTGGCAACGTGTCTCGGAATTTTTGCCATTCTTCTCGAATGGTTTCTGGGTCACATTGGCCGCCGACACATTGGCTGGGCCAATTCGTGCCGGGCGTTGCTGGCGTCAGTATGGTTGTGTCGCAGAAGCTGCAGGCTTCCGGGTTGTTCATATCGGAATTTCCGGTATTTGTATTGAGCCACGGGGCTACTGGTAGACCCGGATTTTCCGTCCGTACACCAATTTGGTCGTCCGTTTGCGCGCCGGCAAGCGGAATCAGCAGGGCGAACATTATCGCCACGATTAGGCTCTTATTTAAAGGTTTTTTATCCATAGTCATTCCTCGAGATTTTTGTTGCCCAGCACAACCGGAGGCGCGGCAAGCGTCCGATGGACATGCGTTTTGGTTGTGAATGAGCGTTATTCACAATATAATCCTTTTTTATTTTAGTCAAGATGGTTTTCGTAAACGAAAAAAAGATAAAACTTTGCCAAGGTTAGTATCTTTTGTGGTTCAGAAGAAGCTCGGGGTTATGCATGCCGCGCTTATTGAAACAGTGGTTCTCGTATGGAGTGACATCAGCAGGTTTGCTGCGTGCCGTTGGGTTTCTTTGGGTACGTCGTTGCCGTGGCCGATGCTGATTCCTTCCTGCCCATTGATCACTGTCGTCACGCTGACCGGAGTGACGTGTTCCCGGTGTCCCAGGTGGACTGCTTCTTTCCCCGAGGCGGGGAATCCTATTGCCGCGAGCAACATAATAAGAATTATGGCTAACGGCAGAATTTTATTTGCCATAAAGAGCAACCTCTCTTCCGGTTTTTGGATGACGGATTTGTCAAACGGTATTATAATAACACATTGACGTATAATTGTCAATATGTTATTGCGTTATTATTGAGTTAAAACGGCCGCATAAAATAAGAAGAACTGTCGATCGAATTGATACCCGGAGGCATCTTTTCGAAAGACAGTCTTTGTATGTTCACGACTCTATTCTAGCTCTACGCCAGGTCTATGCCATTTTGATGGCCGGGTTGCAAGGGGGCTGGAGATGCTCCAGGAACTCGCAGCTGTAGACGTTCAGCTGCTTGGCGCGACCGTTCTCATTGAACCAGATCGTGCCGCTGGCCTTCCTGCCATCGACTCCGCTATCCGTATCGAGCGGTACCGGGGTTCCATCGGGTTTGATGATGTAATAGATGTTGAACACCTTTACAACTTTCATCCCGATTGCTTCAACGTTGATGATGTTGATATTGGTGTTCTCGTTGCTATTGACGATCGGCGTTGTTGTATGCGTCGTGTCACCACAGGTGGTGCAGGCAAGTGCCGGCATCAATCCCACTAGGCACAATATAAGTGCCACGCTTATTGACAATATCTTCTTCATTTCTCATCCCTCTTCAGTCGTTTGACATGGCTGCTGCCTGTTCTCCCAGAACCGTCATCTTGTGGGCGGTCTCGGGAATACCATTCCAAACAGACTCAGCGAAGCCGTCGGTAAAGGTCTGGATATGCACGGCCTGTTTGTTGTTGCCCAAGTAGTATTGGCGGACAAGTTCGTCCCACTTCATGTACTTGGATACGGGCATTCCAAGATTCACTAATCCGACCTTTGCACACCTGTGCAAAAGCTTGAAATCGGTGTGCCAGGATTGCATCTCGCCAAGTACGGCATATAAGCTGGCCGTGGGCTTGATCATGCCCTGTTCGGTCAACTGATTAAAGGCGTCGGTGGCGACCTCTTCCCGGGCGGCATCGCTCCAGTCCTTTACGATTGCGGGGTCGAACTGATTCTCTATAACCGCTTGGATAGCCGGTGCGATCTGCCAGTTGTAGAGCTGAGCCTGTTCGCTGTTCACAACGGTCGATTCGGTGCTGTTGTTCTCGGCTGCCATGCCTGCTCCGAAGAAGCAGAAGAATAGGGTGCCGAGCAGTAGGACGGATAGTGGCAGTCCTTTCATAGTTCATTCCTCAATCATTCATTCAATCATTGCTCCCCGAATAACACGGAAGATTAAAACACATAGACCAAATTTTCGAAGAGCAATTCACGCTAGCAAAAAAAACATACACCCTTTTTATTTTTTTGTCAAGAGTGACGTCCCATATTTTCAAATTGTGGATAAAATAGGACACCATGGTTCCGTTAACTTCAGTAACAATGAGACGATCGCGCTTACTAAAAAAAATATTCAAATAAAAAGCCAAAACCACTTTTTGGTTAAAAGTGGCGTCCTAAAAAAAATGATGGCTACGACCCCGGAGGGAAGTAGCATGCTTGTTCTTCTGCTATACGATCGACCTTAGCGCCAGTGGTTCAGCTTCACAATATCCTGAGCGGTTCGCACTGTGGTGCTGGCATCGCTGCAGTATGACTTGGCATTGGTGCCCAAGTTGATGGACTGCCCATTATCGGAATACTTGCCACCGACGATTGATTGGTATGCTCCGGTGCTGAGAACTACCGGTCCGACTGCAGTAACTCCGTCAGTTCCCTCGATAGTCTGATCAGTTCCCTTCTTGTTGAAAGCAGTCTGAGAGTTGGTGTTGGTTGACATTCCGAAGGAGAAGCCTTGGGTATTGGTTGTCTTCCCCTGGTACTGAGAACCCTCGCATCCGGCCTGGAATTGGAACTGGCCGTTGTTCTCGATGGCTACGCCGCCGAGCGTTATGTCGCGCAGGTTGCTGACTTCAGTTCCGTACTTCTGTCCGGTTTGACTCTGCCTGGACATGTCGGTAGTGGAGGCAAATCCGGCCTGGTTGTTGGTGCTGATCCCGATCGCACTGAATGGGTAATTGACCCCACTTGCGCTTTGCGAGTCCAGCACAGTAACGGTGCCCACGGTTCCAGCGCGGTTGTTGACCACGGTTCCGGTTGACTGATATCCTCCATTTCCTCCTGTCATTGAAGAGTCGGAAGCGCTGAAGACGTTGCTGCTTCCGAATCCGGAGCTTGACTCGACCACATTGGTTAGCTGGCTATCCGCAAGAGACGATCCTATTCCCGCAAACAGAGCGGCGGCTATTACTACTAATGTCGCAATAATGTCTTTCATTCAAATCCCGTTCCTGTATATACAGTTCAGTTTTTCTCTCTTTTCCTCGAAAGCCATATGGCCTACTGGTCATCTAGTTTTCGAAGAACTTTGCACGTAATCCGCAACCCCCATGCCAACAGAGCATCCTCTGGGGCATCTACTCATTCAGGTTGTACGGTCACGTTCGCTATCCTAGCACATCGCTTCAACCTTGTCAAGGGTCCACTCATAGTGGCGGTCTCGACATAATTGATTTGATGTACTAATCAAACAAAAAATAATTTAGCATGGATATATTTTTTTGTCAAGGGTGACGCCAAAAACGGTGTCACCGGGACAAATTTTGTGAGGCAATCGGTCATCTTTTAATGCTTCGATGTATAAAAAAACCGCTTGCGCGTTGCGGACAAAAATGGGTCCTAATAAAAAAAGAATTCGGTAAACCCATGCGGGCTACCTACTTAATAGGGGATACTAGTTGCTTGTGTTGAATGGATACGGGGCGCTGTGATAGACCTCGCTCTGAGGTCCCCACGGGTTAAACACCATTTGGATTACCTTCTTCTTGTCGCTGTTGTAAAGGAATACCTGGCTTTGGACGTGGATTTCGGTAGTATTTGCGAGCGCACTCCCCAGGGGCCTTCCCTTATTCAGAAGGTACAGCACCGGAACCGCTCGGTTCCAGTTGGGAACGTATTCGGTCACGTTTAGAACCCGTCCGAAATCCTTCAGGCGATATATTGGCATCGAGACGTTTTGATCCTTTATGGTGGTCTCGAACCCGCCGTCAACCAGATCTTTCTGGGTCAAGTTGAAAGCCGGCAATACGCCCGCTCTTTCGTAAATGATCCGAACCACGTCCGAGGTATTGTATTTGTATTCCCCGGCGACTGCGGTGCCGCAAAAAATCCCTAAAAGCCCAAACAACACAAATATTGTTAACAAGGTTCTTGCCTTAATCATGAACTTTCACCTTTCACACATTAAAGCACATTTTATTAATTTAGTCAAGGTTGATTGCCCGGGTGTTTTCTGGTATCGTTAGGATGTAATTTGTCATATCCACGATGATCCGGCTGATAATTTTTGACTTTTCCGGCACTCTGGCGCACTACGCGGCGGGCGAATATCGCAACGTCGCGGAAAAACTGCGCGAATTTAATCTGCCCGTGAGCGACGAGCAGGTTGCCAAGCTGGAAGAGAAGCTGCCTGCATATTTTTCCGAGGCGGCCAGCTGGAAGGAGCTGACCGACAAGGTGGTGCAGAAATTGGGGATAGTGTTGGAAGCCGACCGGCGCGAATCGCTGGAAGCTTTCCTGGAAAGGAGGCTGACCTGCCGGTTGTACGAAGACGCCGAAAGCGTGTTGTCGTTGCCGCAGGACAAAGCGGTCCTGACCCTGAGCGGCAAATTCGTGGTTTCGTCGATCCCGGAATTGCGCCATTTCGAGGTTTTCTCGCCGGAAATCGCGGGCGCGGCCAAGCCCGATCTGAAAGCTTTTTTGGCGGTGCTGGAAAAGATGCAGGCCGACCCGGAAGAAGCGGTGATGGTGGGCGACAGTTTGGAAAACGACATTCTGCCGGCGCTGGCGATCGGCATGAAAGCGGTGCTTATCGACCGGGAGAACAAGGTGAAAGTTGACGATCCGGCGATCATTAAGATCGCCAGTTTGAAGGAATTAAAAAGGTTTTTGTAGGATTGTGATTTTGGGTCGCAAGGGACTAACCCTCGCGGTAGCGAGGGATAGACCCTTGCTTTGAAAAAACTTGGATTTTGTTTGGAAATTGAAAATTGTTAATTGCGCGTAATCGCGCTTTGGGCCTGTAGTCAAGTGGTAAGACGCCGCATTCGCATTGCGGAAGCGCGAGTCCGATTCTCGCCAGGTCCACCGCCAAACCTGTTCTAATTAAAAGCCGCCTCACAAAGGGCGGCTTTTGCTAATTAATTATTTTATTTGTAAAATGTGGGTTTCGTTTGTACAAAATAAAGAATGAGGGGAAGAAACTACTCGTCGAGGACCTCAAATTGTGATTCCGGTACCTCGATTACGTGATCGCAATTGCTGCATGGCGGAATCTCTTCCCCTCCAAAATACGGTCTTACAAGTGTATACTGCTCGCATCTTGGACACTTGAAGTTTTTCGCAAGCGGTATCGGGCGGCTCGTTGTCACCCGTCTGAAAGCCTTGGCGCATTCTTCTGGCCCAACAACCAGTCTTATTACGGGTTCTTTTTTAATGGGGCACAGCATGGCCTTGATCAGTTTTCTTATCATGAGCTATCAAAAAAATTATATATAAAAATTTGTAAATGTCAAGTTTTTTACAACGTTGAGAGGGTTGTTGCCCACATCAAAAAGTTTTCCACAGGAAACCCACACTATTCGGATGTCTATTTTATCCTTAAATTTAGATAAAAATTGATATTTTATCTTATAACCTGTGGAAAAGTGTTCGAGGGGTGTGGATTACCGGAGAACAGGGAGCCGATACCCGTGTCGAATAGCTATTTACACTCTTATTTTAGATTTGGTAAGATAAAATAAGATAAAATATAAAACAATGGACCGAAAAACGGCTGATAAAAAATCCGGGCGCAAAGAGCGGAGCGGGGCATACCCGCTGATCGCTTTATCGCCGGCCATCGATGCCGCAAAGCGCCTGTTCGAGAACTACGGCGCCGGGCCGCACACGCGCGACAATCTGGCCAAAGGTTTGGGCTACGCGTCTTTTTCCGGCGCGGCCTCGGTGAAGATCGGCGCGTTGGTGCATTTCGGGTTGCTGGAACGGCAACGTGGTACCTATGCGGTGACGCTTTTGGCAAAAGAGATATTCGAATATCCCAAAGAGGGCAGCGAAGCGGCGGTTTTGCGGGCGGCGCTAAATCCGGCGCTTTACGCGAAATTGGCGGCGCGCTTTGGCGGCGAAGCTTTGCCGCGGGAACTGCCAAGGGTGCTGGCGGCGGATTTTCGGATAACCGAAAAGGCCGCGCCCGCGGCCGCGGCCAATTTCTTGGAGACCATGGAATTTGCCGGGATGCTACGCGACGGCAGATTGGATTCCGGCCAGCCCGCGCCGCCGGAGGCATCGGTTATGCCGCCGCGGGCCGGGATGCCGGTAATGAATCCGCCAAAACCGGGTCTGATCCGCGTGGCGCTGCCTTCGGGCATCGAGATCTCTTTCCCGCAGGAAATGTCTTTCCGGCTTTCGATGGGGGAATTTGCCGAGCATATTAAAAATTTGGATGAGAGGGCGCGGGGTATAGAATAAGGGTGGGGTAATCAAAAGTTTTTCGGCAAATATTTTCATGGAGCACGCCAATTCGCCTGGTGGCGAATCGGCTCGTGTTCGCGCCGTCGCGCTCTCAAGGCTCCATTAAAATATTCGCCGTAAACTTTTTATAGATGTGTGGATGGATGTAGAATAGAGACATTGAAATACGCAAAACAAATATTTTAGGGACGCGCAAATTTGCCTGGTGGCAAATTTGCTAGTATTTTACGCCGGCCGCGTAAAATAGTGTCCCGTAAAATATTTGTTTTGCGTGTTTCTTGGGGGATGGGGAAATACATATGGACGGATGGTTCGGGAAAATAATCGGGAAGTTCAAAAGCGACGGGTTTGTGGTCGCGGTTTTGGTGATCGCCGGTTTTTTTGTTTATGCCAACGCGTTGCTCAATGATTTTGTTTGGGATGACGAGGAGCAGGTGGTCAATAATACCGTCATCCGCGATTGGCGGAATTTCCCGTTGATTTTCACTTCCAGCACGTTCTATGCCGGGGGCGCGGGTTTGTCCGGCGGATTCTACCGGCCCTTGGTGACGCTGTCTTATTTCATCAATTATTCGGTTTGGGGTCTGCAGCCGTTCGGCTATCATTTACTGCAGCTGCTGTTCCATTGCGCAAACGCCGCGCTGGTGTTTTATCTGCTGAAATCCATCCTGGAAAAATACGGCGCGGTAAATGGTCGCGCGGTGGCGATTGCCGCGGCCCTGATATTCGCGGTGCATCCGGCCAATGTGGAGTCGGTGGCCTATGTGGGCAGCATCGGTGAGGTCACTTATACCTTCTTGATGCTGGCGGGATTATTTTTATTGGTTCGGTCGCTGGACGCGTCCGGCGCGATAACAAATCAAAAAAATTTTTTTGCGGCGTTTGCAGTGGTATTTTTGGGTCTTTTGGCCAAAGAGACCGCAATGATCGCTTTCCTTTTGATGTTTGTTTATCTTTTGCTCTTTGGTAAAAGGAATTGGGGGATATATTTGAAATTTTTGACAGGTACTGCCCTTGCCGCCGGTTTTTACCTTTATTTGCGGATCGCGGTGGCCAAGATCGCGGCGGTGCCCGACCATTACGCGCCGATATATTACGCGCCATTGTGGCAACGCCTATTGACCGTGCCGCAGGAAGTTTTTCAATACTTGAAAACAATTTTTTGGCCCGACGTCTTGTCGATATCGCGGCATTTTGTGGTGGTATCGCCGCCGGACCCGGCTTTTTGGCAGCCGTTTTTGGTGTTGCTGGCGTTGGCGGTTGTGATTGTTTTTTACATTTATAAAACCCGGTCGAAACTTTTTGTTTTTTTTGTTCTTTGGTTTGGCGTGACCCTGGCGCCGGTTTTAAACATTATTCCCCTTGATATGACCATGGCCGAGCGGTGGCTTTACGCGCCGATTATCGGCGCGTTGGCCGCGGTAATTTTTGCCGTGTCCGGTCCTTTTTCACGGATAGATTTGGGAAAACAAAAAATCGCCCTGGTGCTTTTTGCCGGCGTGGTAATTGCGCTTGGCGCGAGAACGGTATCGCGCAACTTCGACTGGCGCAATGGTTTGTCGCTTTACGGCCACGATATTGCGCAGGCGGGCTATGTCTCGCCGCAGGGAACGTTCGATCTGGAGAATAATTTCGGCGTGGAATTGTTCCGTTCGGGAGGGGCTGCCGCGGCCGGGGAGCATTTTAAAAGATCGATCGAGTTGCAGCCCAAATGGGCGTCGTCGCAAAATAATTTGGGCGCGGTGCTCCAGCGCCAGGGCGACCTCGAAGGCGCGCTTAAGCAGTACCGGATCGCGGCGGACATGAATTATTATCTGGCCCACGAAAACATCGCCGGCATTTTGATGCAAATGAAAAAATACGACGAGGCCAAGAAATTCTTGGAAGAGTCGTTGGTGAAATTTCCGCAGAACTCCAAGTTGCAGCTGGACCTGGCTTTGCTGTACGCGGCGGATAATATCGGTAACGATAAGGATGCCAAACAGAAAGCGATATATCTTTTATCGCTGGTCCTGCGGGCCGATCCGCAAAACGGAATGGCGCAGCAGCTTTATCTGATGCTGCAAAACGGCCAGAAGATCGAATTATAAAACCAAAAAGCGCCCGAAGGGCGCTTTTTGGTTGTAGTTTATATAATTTTTACTCCTTGCAGCAGTTGATGGCTTTTTTGACGAAATCGCCCAGCTTGCCCATGAATCCCTGCGGATTTTCGTCATGTTTGTTGACCGCGCCGTCATCGATCTTTTTGATGTCGCCGGATTTCAAGACGCCCATGTTCAGACCCCAGAATAGGGTGTAGCACTTGAAGGCCTTGCCGAACAGCTCGTAGGCCTCTTCCTTTTTTTGCAGTGTCAGTTGTTTGGTACCCACTTCCATCAGGCGGTAGGACGCGGCTAATAGATGCTTGGAAATGCACCAGATTTCGCCTTCGGGTTCGCCCACGATCTTTTTCAGCAATTCCTTGCGCATTTCCCGCACCTCGTAGAGGAAGTCGTAATATTCCTTCTTGCCGGTCTTTTCGGCGGTGAAGAAAAAGTGCTCTTCGATGCCGACCAGGTTCATGATTGCAACGGTCAGATCCTGGTCGCTGGACAGGTCCATTTTATCTTTCTTTTTCATTTGGTCGATCTTGGCGACGAACTCGTCGAGGTTCTTTATCGGTCCTTCATTATTTTCCATGGTTTTTTTGGGATTATTTGGTTAAAAAGTAAAAAATGAAAGTAAAGATCACCAGCGAGGCAACCGGAAGGGCGACTTTTTCATAGGGGAAATGGGCGCGGCCGTTGTTGCGCTCCTTTAGGAACTCATACAGCCGGGAACCGAAATAAAACACGGCCGCGCCTTCGATGATGCCCAGAAGCAGTTTATCGCCGGTGCAGGAGCAGGCGAAAGAGATCGGATCGGCGATGATGCGGGCAAAATAGAGCGGTACGATCGCCAGCGCGTAATAGGCCGTAATTACAAAAATCCGTTTAAAAAAGAAGCGGATATTTTTGCGGTTGAGCCAGTCGATAGTCCAAAGACTCACTGATAACAAAAAACCGCCCAGCCACAGGCCCGTAATGGAATCATCGATGCCAAGCCATCGCGAAAAGCCGATGCCCGCGCCCACGGCTACGGTGCAAACCGGACAGACCGCCAATGCTTTTTGCGCGGGAATGAAAGCGGCGACCATTGCGAGCGGCAGGAATAGGATTGATTTTTTCATATTACTTGCCCAATAGCGGCTTTATGAAATCAATGATCGGCTGGTCGCCCACAAAGCATTTTTGGCTGTTGGCGTCCCAGAGCATCGGGACCGTTATTTGCCCTTCGTAGATCATGCAGGTCTTGGCCTTGTTGATGTAGTCGTTGGCGTTGGCCTGGTCGCTCCAGGCTTCCTTTTGAGTAATTTGCAACGTAGTGGAGGGGTCGTTATGCGCCAGGTCATCCTCGACGACCTTGCAGTGCGGGCAGGTGCTGCCGTAATAAAAAACCAAGGTTTCGTTTTGGGAGTTTCCGGACGGCCTTTTTTCGTCATAGAGCGCGTTGAAAGTGAAGGCCGACGCGGCAATGAGTATTATCAGGGAAATCGCCAGTTTTTTGGTCGCGTTCATGGAATAGAATTATGGGTCAGAAATAAATGCGGATGCATCAAACAAACACATTATAGCTTAAATTCGGCTCATTATGGAAATTATAGCTTAGCCGGTCATTTGTCAATTATGGTATCCTTAAGCTATGCAGATGATCCAAGCCAAAATAATTTTTGTCGCCTTTTTTCTGGCTATGGTCGGTCCGGAAATCGCGTTGGCGCACTTACCATATCTGGAGGAAGGCGCGACCGAAATCACGGTCACCGAGCCGGAAATTTCCAAAGCATATTATGGTTGGCTTCAGGGTTCACCGGCGGTTTACACGATCGATGCGGACAAGCCGTTTCTTTTGTATCTGAATCTTCTGTCGCCGCGGGTGGAAAACGGGAAGATGGATTATTCGATGGACATTTACAAAGACGGCGAGATTTTGCAAAAGATTTACGGCGGCGACGCGATCTGGATGGTGGAATACGAACCGTTCGCCAACGATTACTACAGCAAGGGTCCGGAATATGAGGCGGCGGCCGAACCGGGAGATTATCGGATCGAGGTTTATGATTCGGGCAACAGCGGTAATTACGTCTTGGCGGTGGGTAAGACCGAGGATTTATCGCTGGGCCAGTTTTTCCGGACACTTGCGGTCCTGCCCAAGATAAAAACGGTGATCTTTGGTAAGCCGGCATTGGATGCCTTCAATAATTATCTGGGATTGGCGGCCCTGGTCATGTTGGTCGCGTTCCTTGTTATAATTTACTTTTTGATCTCGTTTATCAGGAACAAGTTTTTAAAAAAACGCTTGGATCATGAATACCAAAGTTACCGGGAGCGCCGGTGAAAAAATCGCTGCCGGGTATTTGCGGGACAGGGGATACAAGATTCTGGAAACGAATTATTTTTTGAACGCGGCCCACGGCCCAAAGGTGGCCGAGATCGACATCATCGGAAAAATTGGCGACTGTTTTGTTTTCACCGAGGTCAAGACCGTCAAGGCCAACGGGAAATTCCTGGCGCAGGACAAGGTCAACGAGGTAAAGAAGTGGAAGATCGCCAAGGCCGCGGAAATGTGGCTGATAAAGAATGAAATCCCGCTGGATGTAAAATGGCGCATCGACGTGGTCGCAGTGGAATTGTTGCCCGATGACCGGCCAAAGATTATTCGGACAATTTTCGGTCCCAAGTGCAAAATCTCGCATTTCGAGAACGTGGATGTGGGCTAGTCAGTCTTGACTTTTATAAAAAAAATGATTTAATCACGGCGAGGGATTGTTAAATGTGTTCTTTATACAAAGCGGTTACAACTTTTTATGGGCTTAAATTTGGAGACGAATCGGAAATTAAAATACCGAAGGGAAGCTTTTGGGGCATAAGCGACGGGCAATTGGCACATAGGGGATGCGTCGTGATAACGTCCAGGCGCGGCGATAAAAAACTTATCGTGCCGCGGGAAGAAATCGGTAAAACGTTTATTCTGAGATGATAATTATACCGATGCGTTTCCAAATATTTTTAAATCAAAAACCGTCCCGGGCAACCGGGGCGGTTTAAATAAGAAATCACTTTTTGAGCAGGGCTTTGGATTTTGCCAGGGTGCGGCAGGAGTGGTCCAGGGCTTTGGAGAAGAAATTGGCGGCGCGGCCGCCGACTTTGCCTTGTTTTTGCTTGATTGCGGCAATGACGTCGTTAGCGGTCAGTTCGGGCGAGTAATCAAGGGGAAGCTCAAGATAGGCTTTACCGATGAATCGGTTGGCAAAATGCGCGTCTGACCCGGCCGTGAATGCCAGGTTGTGGGAGTTGGCGAATTGCTTGGCCCGGTCGTTGCCGTCGAATACCGAGGCGTTGAGGATCTCCACCGCGTCCAGCCGGCCGACAAAGTTTTCCAGGGCGCCTTTGAAATTACAGAGCAGGCCGAAAGGGTGGGCAGCCACGGCCAAGCCGCCTCGGCTGTGGATGAGGTCGATGGTGACTTTGGCGTCCAAATGCTCAGGGATAGGCTCTTTGATATTTAGGGCCAGAATGTCGCCGGATTTGGATTTAACCTCTTGCGATATTATAATGAGTATTGGCAGCGAGTTTTGCTGCGCGTAGACGGAAGCTTTTATGGAACCGTCGATATTGCCGTGGTCTGCGATGGCGATGCATCCCAAACCGCGCGCGACGGCGACGTCAACGATCTTTTCGGGATCGGCCAGGCTGTCGAACGAGTATTTGCTGTGGATATGCAGGTCGCATTTGAGCATGTTTGAAATTTTTACGTATAGTAGTATTGTAGCACTAATTAGCGGGCGTTATGGATTTTGACTTCATATTCTTCATTTCTTGTTTTTATTTTTTTCTGCCGGCCTATTTTGCCAATATGACGCCGCCTTTGGTTCGGAATGCCAAAATCTTTGATTTTTTGGCCGTGCCGGTGGATTTTGGCAAGACATTTGGAGGGAAGCGGATCTTCGGGGATCACAAGACTTGGCGCGGCGTGGTCTGCGCCCTTATCGTTGGGACGGGGGTGGCGCTTTTGCAATGGTGGCTGTACCGTTTTTCCTGGGCCATCGAGTTGTCGCTGGTGGATTACAAATCGGTCAATCTCTGGGTTTTTGCCCTGTTGCTTTCGGGTGGCGCGGTCGCCGGCGACCTGGCGGCGGCGTTCATCAAGCGGCGGCTGAACCTCGTGCCCGGCGCGTCATTCATGCCTTGGGACCAGACCAATTACGTCATTGGCGGTTTCATTTTTCTGGAACCGTACGTTGGCCGCTATATGGCCGATAGTCTGGCGGTATGGGGGGCGTTGTTCTTGATGACATTTTTTCTGCATTTGCTTTTCAATCGCTTCGGCTATGATATCGGGTTGCACAAGGCCAAATGGTGAAAAGCGTAAAGTGCAAAGCGAAAAGTGTAAAGTAAAAATTCGAATTTGCATTCTTACTTTGCGCTTATAGCTTTTAGTTTTAAACTTTCAATATGTTTGAGGACACATTCGTTTACATAATTGATCATCTGCAAAGCTCGACGTTCCTTCTGGCGTCCGCGGGCATAATTGCCATCTTCGGGCTTTATTTTGGCTCGACACTGGGTGGCAAGGCCCGGGATTTTGTGGTCGGGACCAAACTGAACCGGATGATTAAAAATCTGGGATGGGACGAGCCGGTGGGACGCGTTTGGCGCGGCGGCACCGTAGCGGGAATATTCGGCAAGGCCATCGAGATTTGGATATATATTTTGTTTGCGATGACCTGTACCGGCATTCTGCAGATGGACGAGCTTTCCCGGATCCTTGGCGTGGGGGTGCTGTATTTTTTCAACGTCATGATCGCGTTCCTGATATTCGCGGTTGCGGTATTCTTGGCCGACCTTTCGAAAAAAACGCTCATTGCCAACCTTGAAAAGGAAAAATTCGTCTACTCGCATTTCCTGTCCCGGTGCGTTTCGGGAACAATTTGGACTTTGGCGATCCTGGCAATACTTTACCAGCTCAAGATAATCGCGCCGCTGGTTTTGGCGGTTTTCGTGGGGATCGTGATCACGATTTCGATCGCCGCGGGCGTGGCGCTTGGTTTTGGGGGCCGGGAGCTGGCGGCAAAAATCCTCAAGGAGATCGAGGAGAGGCTTAAATAATTTTCAATTTTCAATTTCTAATTTTCATTGAATGATCCAATGTTTCAATAATCAAATGCAAGACTGTGCATTCGTTTGAAAATTGATGCATTGAAAATTTATTGTAAATCGAGAATTGATAATTAGAAATTGACCGTATTTTATGATTATCGGCATTACGGGCAACAATGGTTCGGGAAAGGATACTTTCGCCGATTATCTGGTCGCCAACAAGGGATTTATCCATATCTCGCTCTCTGATTTCATCCGCGACGAACTTGTCCGGCGGGGATTGGCGGTAGACCGCTATAATTTTCACCAGGTCGGCAACGAAATGCGGCAAAAGTCCGGCCCGGGCATTTTGGCGTCGCTGGCGCTGGACAAAATGGACGAAAGGAAAAATTACGTCGTCACCAGCATCCGAAGCCCGTTCGAGGTAAAAAAACTGCAGAAGGCGGGGTCGTTCGCTCTGGTTGCCGTCGACGCGCCCATCGAAGTCAGATTCCAAAGGATAATCGAGCGCAATAAGAGAAACAGAAAAGAGATAATCGATTTTGAGGAATTCAAAAGATACGAAGAGGCC
>JALOQL010000084.1 GCA_025453415.1 Minisyncoccota bacterium | reverse complement strand
GGATCAGGATTTAGCCGACGAATTTGATTATATTGGCGAGGGATTGAAAGGGGATCAGCGATTAACCGCGGCAAATAAGGCCCTAGTCGAGGCAATCGTCGATAACCGGCCAATTTATGGCTTTTGGCAAGAAAAATCCGGCGGCAAGTACGAATACATCGGCAAATTAGCCATAAAAAGCTATTCTTATGAATTATCGGATGGCCGCAAAGTCTACAAATTTAAAATTTTTAAGATTTAAATATGACCTCATTAATTCCTCAAATTAATTTGTGGGAAATTATCAAGGGTGTTTTTGAGTGGGCTTTTGCTTTTATTTGGTTACTAATTAAAATAATATGGCCGGCTTGGCCATTGTTTTTAGTCTTTGCGGTTATTCTCGCGGTCAAATACTATTTTGAACGCAGTAAAACGGATATCGTTAACCGACAAAACCAGCATCAGCCCACATCCGAAGCGCGCGAACTCGCAAAATTACTTGAAGGTTATGGTTGGCATCCGGAACTGGAGAAATGGGATGGTTTTAAGCATATTGATATCGCGATTACCTCAGCAAAGGTAAATATCGAAGTTGATGGGCGACGGCACGACTACAGCCAGAAACAGGCGCTTGCCGATTTGAAGCGATCTTATTACTCATTTAAAAAGGGCTATATTACCTTAAGAATTCCTAATGTTTTAGTGCACGACACGGCGGCAATTAGGGAAACGGCAGAATTTATTGATAAATTTCTGCGAGAAAGCGATCATCAGTTAAATGGATAAAAATGCGGGGATCGCGTCCGGTAACAGAGAGAAATTTGGCTTTTGACCATGCAAAATTGCAGTCGCTCAAGAATTGGGCAAGGTTATTATTTTAGTTAAATAAAACTATGGAACAGGATAAACAATTGCAAAAAATTCAGGAGACTTTGGAATTAATATTGGCGGAGTTGCGGAAAGTGAATTCGGGTGGCGCAGACCTTGCCTGGATGGGTACCGGCGAAGATCCTTTGTATGAAACGGCCAAGGCATTGGTTATTGCAGCGGGCAAAGCATCGGCCTCATTCATGCAGAGAAGATTAAGGGTGGGCTATGCCCGAGCTGCGCGGCTTATTGATTTACTGGAAGAGGATGGTGTTATCGAGCCGGGCGATGGCGCCAAACCCCGCAAAGTTTTGACCAAGGCAAAAGACAGTCCGAAGGTGAGCGACATCATAAAAAATTATAAGAAACCGGAAAACGCTCATGAATAGAAAAATCGTTTGTTTTGATGTGGATGGGACGCTCACGGAGGTGAAGTCGTCTTGGGAGGAACTTACGCGGGGGCTGGCACTGCCCGCGGATGAGATTTCCGAGATCTATTACCGCACCGAAGACGGCTCGATGAGCTTTGCCGAGGGCGAAAAAAGGCTAAAAGACATCTTTTTGACGTGCGAAAACGCCAATAGGGAATATATAACTGGATTGTTCGAAAAAATGCCGCTCCGAAAGGATGCTCCTGGTTTGATCAATTATCTTAAATCCAACGATTATCTTGTATATTTAGTCTCTGGCACGATCGATATGTACGTGGAAATGATCGCCAAACAGTTGAATCCCGATGGCTTTATGTCGTGTTGGTCATTTGATTTTGACAAACAAAACGCACTTTCTGATATTGGCTACCTCGGCGGCGTAAACCAAAAGCACATGAAGGCAAATTACCTGCGCGGATTATCAAAAGATCACGGAATTCCGGTAAATGAGATATTTTACGCCGGAGACAGTAGTAATGACCTGGAAGCATTTAAAATGACCGGCAAGGGGATTGCCGTGGAGCCGTTTTCCGAGGTTTTACGCCCCGCCGCATGGCGCACAGTGGAGGATTTGGATAAAATAAGGGAAATACTGTAAAAAAATCATGGTCGAAGCTATACTTTTGGCATTTGCATTGGGAATGGCCTTCGAGGGAGCGCGACTTTTGGGTTTGCGCCGTATGGAAAGGAATGATTTTCGCACTCTTGCCTTTATAATGGCGATTTCCCTGGTTTGCGGGGCGGCTGCCGCTTTTCGGCTACCGGCCCCGTTGCCCCTTGCCCTAAAGGCGGTATTTGGATTCTGCGTAGCTTTCCCGTTTTTATATCTTTTCGCGTTCAAGAAAAAGGTTTTCCCGAAGATCGACGAACGGACGCTTCTGGCCTGGACCCTGATTTTTGTTTATGTGGCCGCCGATTATGTAACCAACCTTTCGGTGCTCGTCCCGGCGGCCTTGGTCAGCGCGGCGGTGATAATCCCGCTTTTGTTCGACAGAAAGATGCCCCGACCGGTAAAAACGGTTTTCTATCTCTGGTATATATTCGTCGCCGCGGTCTTCGGAGTTTCGCAATTCGACCTGGGTACAATATCGGGAGGCTCCGGCGTTCTCATTTTCTTTTTGAAAGGCATGGCATCCCTCTATCTGATGATGTGCGTTTTGCAGATTTTCCTCATGGTACCGATCCCGGGAAAATACCAATCCATTTCCGATCGGATAGCGCAATGGCATGACGACGCAAACTTGATGGCGCAAAAATTTTCCGACCGCCAGGCATCGTTTGCGGAAATGGCGTTGATCATTGCCGCGGTGTCAGGGCTGCTCGCAGCCAATGCCTATTTCAAGTTGTTCCGCATTCCCGACCTGGTCAGCACGGCCATGGTATTAACGTCGCTGCTCCCGGAGGCGGCCGGAAAAATCAAAAATTTAAAAACGGCAGCAAGCGCAAAAATATAAATTTATTCCTGGATATTTTAAAAAATCCCCGAAGCCAAATCTCGGTGATTTTTAATATTGGCATGCGCCGCTTATCGCCTCGTTTTTTTATATAATCTCTCCTAGGCCGATCATTTTTAATTTGGAACGGAAAGTCGTAAAATAATTCAATGGATTCAAAAATGGAGGATAAAACCGGTGAGAAATGCAGGGGTCAGACCCCTGCGCAAAGAATAATGCGCCTGGAATAAAAATATGAATAATTACTGTGAAAATAGCGGCGGGGAGGCGGGGTTTGATGAGCCGGCGGTTTTGATCAATATCAACAAAATCTACAAGCCGGAGATGGAAGGGGAGGAATTGTATGAGGCGACGCGGAAACCTTGGGTGATCGACGTCGATCGCGCCAACAAGATCAAGATCGCCTGCGCCGTTTTCCAGGGCATCATCAAAGAAGTATACTTCGCGGACCGCTGGCGGATATGCCCCGAAGGCGAGAGGTACTGTTTCGAAGGTTCGGTCGCTTCCGACGCGATGCGGCAAAAATATATCGGCAAATCGGTTAAAAGCTATTGGCCGGTCGGGGACCAAACCCCGATAAAATACGCCGACTACGAAGTCAGCGGGGTAAAATATAAGAGCTAAATCTGTCTTTTCATATTAAAACTATCCCGACACCACAAGTTGATAAAGTTTGTATACGTTGATTGGGCGAATGCATACAAACTGGCATAGTTTGTATACATTCAGGAAAAAAGCATAAAACAAGGGGAATCCTAAAGATTTTTAAAAACAAGAAAAAAGGCTTATTTTAGGTTTAAAATCGCAGTTTTGACACCTCTTGTATAGTGTAGTATACTACAAACATAAGTTAGTGGTATACCATAGCATATATGAACCAGGAATTAGTTTATTATCTACAGCAACAGATAAGGACAGCGGATGAACGGTTGAAACGATTCACACACGGGCCAGCCGGACAAACATACCCCCGGCGCTTTATGTTTGTGGAGCTTAAGCAATATATCGAAGGTTTCCTGGATAAAACATCCGGCAATAAAATGGTGATAATCCCTGGTTTCAGAGGCGTGGGAAAAACTACCATGATGGCTCAGGTTTGCGCCGAATTCAAGAACCGAGGCGTTGATGCATTGTTCCTTTCGGTTGAGGATGCAAAAAATTTATTCGATGCGGGCATCGCTGATCTTATGGCTGCCTACCAGGAAATTTCGGGTAACGACCTGGAAAGCTTGCCTAAACCACTTTTAGTCTTCTTTGATGAGATACAAATTGATCCGAAATGGGCAGTTTCCTTAAAATCGCTATTTGAAAAAACCTCCAACATATTTTTTTGCGGCACAGGGTCTTCGGCCGTAATTTTGCAAACTACGCCGAATTTGGCTCGGCGCGCGATTTTCGAAAAGATGCCGCCGATGTGTTTTTCGGAATATGAAATGGTAAAAAACAATATTTTTCCCCCAAAATTGAAAGAGAAAATCAGACGAGCGGTTTATTTTTCCAAAAATGCAGGCGATGTTTACGCCAAATTATTAGAAATCAAGCCTGCGATAAACCAATATTGGGCAAAGGTCAACCGATCAGACATTAAAAAATATTTGGCGCACGGCACCTTGCCGTTTACAATGGCCATGCCCAACGACGGTGCGGTCTACGATTCGATCTCATTATTGTTGGAAAAAATCATTAAGTTGGATCTGCCGACGTTGGCTAGCTTTAGCGGCGAAACGCTGGGCGCCGTCAAAAGAATCCTTTTTGCTATTGCCGAGAATGATACGACGAGT
>JALOQL010000083.1 GCA_025453415.1 Minisyncoccota bacterium | reverse complement strand
TGAAGGACATCGAGAACATCTGAGCCTGTACCTGCTGCATTTTTGTTGGATCGGTTTGGTCGAAGGCCTGCTCCATATTCTTGGCAATGATCACGGGCTGGAGAACTTCGGGCAAGGAATCTTTTGTTCTTGTAGTAGCCACTGCAATGCTCTCAGTCTCGACTGTTGCTTGGTTCTGTACCGTCTTCATGCTCAGGTCTACGGATGGGAATAGGGCTCTCATCTTAGGTGTGCTGCCGCCAGAAATTCCATCAAACTGAATGCCGACAAGGCCTGGGATCCTCTGCATGGTGGAAAGGATGTTCTCTGCGCTCTTGAAGAATGGTGAACCGTCGCTCTGTTGCACTCGTTTTCCTGCGGCCTTGATCTCTGACTCCCATGCGAACGTTCTCCGATCGTCTATCTGCACCCGTACCGGCTCGAATCCTGTTACACTGATCGACGCGAAGGCGATGGCCAATAGTGCGACGATCAATCCAGGGCCTTTCATGCTTAGTCCTTTCTTCTGCATACTTCAACCACCTCCAGGGTGGCACAGCAACCGATCTAGACGCGGTCGGCTCGCGTGTTACGCGTGAAATCGTGGTTGCGCGTAACGGCGGTAGGGGTCCTTTACTAAAAAAAGACACTCGCCGCCATTACCCGCAAACACCGGCCCAACCTTCTTTTCTATATAAATAATGACTATTTGGAAAAGTACTTTAATAGAGTGTACCAGAATCGCAAATGGGTTGTCAAAGGGGCGTCCTGGGACATGGCCGCGGGCCAAGTCATTCGGATTTCAAATACCTTTTTAAGGCCAGGCGCATCACGGTTTTGTTCTTGAGGTTGGCTTCCAGGAGGCAGATGCCTTTGTTGGGAAAGCCGTAGACCACCAGGGTCTTGGCGCGGGCCAACAGGACCGCGGGAATGACCAGGAGATCTTCTTCGCCGTCAACGCAGAGATTGGTTCGATTTTTTATCGCTTCCTTTATCGCTTCCCAGGTTTCCTTTTGGATGGTTCCGGCCGGGTTTTTTACGGTATGGTCGCAGCCGTGCTTTTGGTCAAAGTCCTGGCGCTGGACTTTTTTATCAAAAATCTTAATATCCGATTCAAGATGGTGGGAGCAGTAATCGCCCACGGTAATGACGGTTTTGTATTTGTTCTTGGCCAGGATCCGCTCGTATTCATGCTTGATTTCGGTTTCGGTACCAAAGAGCGCCTTGCCCCAGACTTTTTGCATTCTCGAGCGGTTTTTCTCTGGCAAAATATAAGTTTTTGGCATAAGATGGAAAAACAAGTTCAGGTATTATTTTAACACAAACCAAACACAAAGATTATGTTCTACGAATGTCCAAAATGCAAGCGTCGCTGGGAATATCCGCTGGCCGAATGTCCTTATTGCCTGGTGCCGCTGGAGAAGGCCGAAGGAAAGGCCGCCAAGGTTGTCGGCGCGGTCAAGGTTTCGATTCCGACGCTTTTGCATCCTAATGTCCCTTATTATGTCCTGGTTTTGGAAGACGAGCGGGGCAATATGTGGGGTTACAAATCGGAAAAGGAATATAAAGTTGGCGACGTTTTCGCGATCGAAGCGGCGAAGGATCCGGATGCGGTCGGTATCTGGCGCGTCAAATACGACCTGAATGAAGCGCTGGTAAAAGTTCTGGAGCTGATCGGCGGCATCGATATCGATTCCGGTTCCAAGGTTGTTGTCCTACCTACGATGGCCGCCGCCAGCCATGCTTATTTCCGCGACAACACATCGCCGGAATTTTTGAGTGCGATTCTGCGCTTGCTTTTGGACCGCGGTGCCAAGGCGGAAAATATCGTGGTTGCCGGCCAAAGCTTCGATGATATCCCGGTAGTGGCAATGGCGCAAAAGGCCGGTTTGATTGCTGCCGGCGCAAGATTTAATGTTAACGCGCTCGATTTGGCCACGGCGGAATTTGTCAAAAACGGTTACTTTGAGATTGCCAAGCACGTTGCCGAGGCCGATTTGGTTCTTAACCTGGCAATTGGAAAAATGGGCAAAGCGGTGGCGTCGGAGAATCTTTTCCGCGCCTTGAAAAAAGAAAACTATCTGGGGCAAAAATACTTGTCTTCCGATGCCGAGATTTTGGCGCAGCTGGAGCCGCTTTTGAAAAACATGATGGTTCTGGCGGAAGCGGAAAGCGTTCAGCGGTCCAATAAACTGACGACTTTTATGGGGTTGGTTTTGTCCGGGCGTTCGAGCCGAAACGTGGACCGGGTGTTCAACGAGGTTGCCAAATCGTTCAAATTACCGGAGACCATCAAAGATACGGTTTTGCCGGAAGTCGCCGGCCGGACGATCAAAGAGGTGCAGTACCAGGCGGAAATCTATTAAAGCTAAAAGCGAAAAGCGAAAAGCGTAAAGCAAAATGCAAATTTGTAATTTTACTTTAAGCTTTGCGCTTTAAACTTTACACTATACAATATGGCAAATACATTCGAAGGGAAAGTGGTGTTGGTAACCGGATCGTCGCAGGGGATCGGTAGGGCGATCGCGACCAAATTCGCGTCGCTAGGCGCCAAGGTGGCGTTAAACGATATTTCGATTGCCGAAGAGAATTTGAAGGCGGCGGTTGAGGATATTAAAAAAGCCGGTGCCGCCGATGCCAAGTATTTCATGGCCGATGTTTCGAATTATGCCCAGGTGGAAAAAATGATGGCCGATATCCAAGCGGCGTTCGGTCGGTTGGATGTTCTGGTGAACAATGCCGGGGTTACTAAGGATAGGACATTGGCGAAGATGACCACGGAGGAGTGGCAGAAGGTTATCGATATCGATCTGACCAGCGTGTTCAACTGTTCCAAATTGGCATTGCCGATGTTGATTGCCAGCCAGGGAAATATCGTCAGTTTGGCGTCGGTGGTGGGGCAGGATGGCAATTTTGGCCAGACCAACTATGCCGCGGCCAAAGCCGGGATCATCGGATTTACCAAGGCGTTGTCCAAGGAAGTGGGCAAATTAAATGTGCGTGCCAACGCGGTGGCCCCGGGGTTCATTGCCACCAAGATGGCCGAAGCCATTCCGGAAGAAATGAAGGCAATTATCAAGAAAATGACGTCATTGGGCCGGTTTGGCCAACCCGAGGAAGTGGCGGACACGATCGCGTTCCTTGCTTCCGGCGGGGCAGGGTTCATCACCGGCACGGTGGTGAATATCGATGGCGGCTTGATGCTATAACCTGGCGGACGACTAAACCGGGACCGACCCGTCGATCCCGGGCTCAAAATTATGAAGAAGGTTATTTTGGATATTTTTCAAAAATTGAGCGAAACTTACCCGGACAAATCGTTCGGACTGGAGTTTTGGGACGGCGAGAAGAAAATTTACGGCCCCGGAGGCGAACAATTCCGGATAATCATCCGCAGCGAAAGTTCGATCAAGAAAATATTGAGCGGCGGCTCTTTGGCGTTCGGGGAAGAGTATATGGAAGGCAATATCGAGGCGGCGGGCGATATCCAGTCGATGCTGGCGATGTACAAAACCTGGGGAAGCGTTGCCGGCCGGGTTTCTTTGGGAACCGCGGCGAAGGTCTTGTGGCATCGTTTCGTTACTGGTTTTGCCCGGCAGTCGGGCAAGAACATCCGTTACCATTACGACCTTGGTAACGATTTTTATTCCCTGTGGCTCGATCCGACCATGACCTATTCCTGCGCCTATTTCAAAAACGATACCGACAGCCTGGAAGCGGCGCAAAAAAACAAATATGACCATATCTGCCGCAAACTACGACTAAGGCCCGGCGATACCCTGGTCGATATCGGATGCGGCTGGGGCGGGATGATGTTTTACGCGGCCAGGAATTTTGGTGCCAAATGCACCGGTTACACCCTGTCGCAAAACCAGTTCGACTACGTCAAAAAGACGGCCGAAAAGGAAGGTTTGGCCGATTCGGTGCGGGTGGTTTTGGGCGATTACCGCAAGACAAGCGGCGTCTATGACAAGTTCGTCTCGATCGGTATGTTTGAGCATGTCGGTAAGAGACATTACGGTAAATTCTTCGATACGGTTAAAAAAATGCTTAAACCCGGCGGGACCGGGGTCCTGCACACGATCGGTTCCGAATTCGGGACACCGACCGACCCCTGGGTGGAAAAATACATTTTCCCGGGCGGGTTTATCCCGGCGTTGTCGATGATCGCCGACCCGATGACCGAACGGAGCCTGCTGTTCTACGATATCGAGGATTTGCGGCCGCACTACGGGAAAACCCTGGATTGGTGGCTTACAAACTTCAAAGATAACGCCGCGGCAGTCGAAAAAACCGTTACCGGCCGTTTACGCGACCAAAAAGGCACGGCACGGTTTATGAGGATGTGGCAGCTTTACTTGGACGCCAGCTCGGTATCGTTCAAGACCGGCGGCAACCGGCTTTACCAGATAACTTTTTCCAACGGCATCGATACCGCCTTGCCGTTAACTCGGGACTATATTTATAATTTTTAATGCTATAATTAACCATTGTGCGGTTGCGCCAGTGGCTTTTTTATGGTATGGATTTAACGTTCGGTTTGGAGGGAAAATCAAACAAAAATATGTTG
>JALOQL010000008.1 GCA_025453415.1 Minisyncoccota bacterium | reverse complement strand
CCCATCAATCCGGCCAGCCCGAGCCTGGTTGGTACTTATGATACCGCGGGTACCGCCACCGGAGTTTTTGTCTCCGGCAAGTACGCCTACGTCGCAGACGGTGGAAGCGGCCTTCAAATAATCGACATCAATGGTATTGATACGCCGGCCCTTTCAACGGGCAGTCTTTATGCGGCTGATTTGGGAATTGGTGGCAACGCCATTATTGGTAACGATCTTTACGTTAATGGCGGATTAAGCATTGCCAATGATGCTTTTTTCAGTAAAGGTATAGTGGCCGCGACTTCAACTTTCGTGGGCGCCATCCAAGCCGATGGCACGCTTTACGTCAATGACAGCAGCCAGGTTGTTCCCGAAACGATCGAGGTAAAAGGCGGTGTTGATTTGGCTGCTGAAAATAATGCAATGGTGGTTATCGGAAAGTATTTGTATCTCGGAAAAGAGGTTAATGAGGGCACCTGTTCGGGCACGACCACGGATGGCTGCGAATTCTCCATCTACGACGTATCCAACCCCAGTGCGCCCGCGGCCGTGGGCGGGATTGATATCGGAGATGAAGATGTTTTAGCGATCCAGGTTATCGGCAAATATGCCTATATTGGGATTAGCTCCAATTCCGGCACCTGTTCGGGCACGACTCTCACCGGCTGCGAAGTTTCCATTTATGACATCTCCAACCCCAGTGCGCCCGCGGCCGTGGGCGGGATTGATACGGGCAATGAGAATGTTTACGAGATACTTGTTTCCGGCAAGTACGCTTATGTCGGCATGGACGATGATTCCGGCACCTGTTCGGGCACGACTCTCACCGGCTGCGAAGTTTCCATTTATGACATCTCCAACCCCAGTGCGCCCGCGGCCGTGGGCGGGATGAACGCGGTTACCGATATCGACAGTTTGTATCTTTCCGGAAAATACCTATACGTTGGCAAATACGTCGGCGCTGGCACCTGTTCGGGCACGACCTTGGATGGCTGCGAATTTTCTATCTATGATGTATCTGTTCCGGGAGCGCCGGTGGCGATTGGCGGAATCGATGGTACCGATACTGTCCATGACGTGACAATTTTGGGAAGATACGCTTATCTTGCCAAGGATTATATTAGCGGTACCTGTTCGGGCACAACCTTGGATGGCTGTGAATTCTTGATTTACGACATTTCAAATCCCAGCGCGCCGTTGCCGATTTGGGGTACAAGCGTAAACACATTCAAGCAGATTGCAATTTTTGGCAGGTACGCGTATTTATTGTATTCCGATTCGTTGTATATTTATGACATTACCAATCCGGCTTCACCGACCAGATTAGCTATAGTTGCTGTGGATGCCGGAGCATCAAACTCCAATATGTATATATCAGGTAAGAATTTGTATTTGGGTGGTTCTGTTAATGCCAGCGTCTGTTCGGGCACGACCGTGGACGGGTGCGAGCTTGTGGTCGCGGAATTGGGCCACCTTGAGACACCGTCATTGGTAGCGGGCGACGCGGAAATCAATGATCTGCATGTCCAGAATATGGCGTCGTTCAAAAACGGCTTGATTTCACACGGCAATTTAAATGTTGGCGGCAACGTCTTATTCCAAAATGAATTTACCGCGATGGCCAAGGCTACTTTTTTTGGCAATGTCGGCATCGGCACGACCAGCCCGAGTTATAATTTGGATATTAACGGCACCCTCAATGCCAGCGCCACTTCGACTTTCGCGGGCAACGTCGGCATCGGCACGACCGCGCCGGGAAAGAGGCTTGATGTGCTGGAGGCGGCATCGAACTCGCAGGTCCGGATCAGCCAGAGCGGTTCGGTTTATTCGGAACTATATCTGGATTCGGCCGGAGATTTGCGGATTTCGGCAACTGGCGGCGATATCCGCGCTTTGGACGAAAATCTTTGGGTATGCGCCGGCGGTGCCTGTCCCAGCATCACGCCCAGCGGCAACGGCAATCTGGTGGTGGAAGGCGGTATTACCGTCGGAACCTCCAGCGCGACCTGCGATTCCAGTAATCGCGGTACAATTCGCGTTGAGCAAGGAAGTGCGGGTAATACCGACAAGCTTTGGGCGTGTTTGAAGACTTCGGCGGACACTTATAATTGGGTGCTGGTCGCCCGCGGCGATTAGAAAAATGAACGGTTTATATAAAAAAATTATTATGGGGATTGTCGGCGTTTCGGCAGTTTTTATCGGCAGTTTTTTGCTGGATAAGAGGGATTTTGGCGCAACGGCTCCGAATGGGGCCGATAAAATATTGGCCGATATTTCCAGCGCCGCCGAAGGCATTGCCGCAAGCCCGGCCGATGAAAGCAAGGCGGAAGGCGAGGCGGAAATAGTAAAAGATCCGTGGCTCAACGGTTATCCCTACCGCAAACCGATCACCATAACCAATTCGACATCGACTCTGACCAATTACCAGGTGCAGGTAGACGTCGATACATCGACCTTGGTTAGCGCTTCCAAAATGCAAAGCGATTGCGACGACTTGCGTTTTACCACTGCCGACGGTTATACCCTGATGGATTATTGGATCGAATCCGGTTGCAATACCGCGGCCACGACCATTTGGACCGAAATTCCCAGTATCGCCAACGGTACTTCTACCATATACATGTACTACGGCAACGCGTCATCCACCGCGGCCAGCAACGGCGATAACACGTTCTTGCTTTTCGATGATTTTGCGGGAACCAGTTTGGACGCGAATAAGTGGGTCACAGCCGGGTCGACCTATACCGCATTGACCGTGGGCAGCGGATATCTGCGTATCACGGCAACTACCTATAACGCGAGGTTATACCGGTACATTGCCAGCGTGAACACTTTTGCTTATCCATTCACCGTGAGAGCGAGTACGAGAGCTGGTTCAAATGACATTCATGGGGGTTTTTATATTGGCGCATCTCAAACCACAACTTACGACGCTCCAAATTTTACGGTTATTTGGAACATTGGTACGAGCGCTACTTACACCAACGGTTTTACGATCAATTCAACATCCGTAAATACTACCTATATCAGCGCGGGCACTTGGACAAATTATCAAGGCAATCTTGCGACCGGAGCCAGCGTACTCACGATTGGCGAAAATTCTTATAATAATACGGCAGCGATAAGTAACGCAAACCATTATGTAAAACTGGCCGTTCGCAAGTGGGATCCGGGTCGCGATGCCCAGTATGATTGGGACTGGATTGCCGTTCGCAAATATGCGGCTACCGAACCGACTGCCAATGCGGGGGCCGAGGTCCAGTTGATCACCCAGGCGGGGACCGGCGCGGCCGATTGGGCTTGGAAAACTCCGGTTGCCGGGGATTATGTTAAAAACGGTACTTCGACCAATTGGACGTGGACCGCTTGGCAGGACAATTCCGCGGGTTTGATCGTGCCGTACAGCACCTCGACCGACTGGACTTGGTATCCGCAATAAAAGTTTAAAGCTAAAAATAAAAAACAATGAATTCAATCATCCGCTTTGTCAGATATAACAACGCGGTGCCGGTCGCAATATCGCTAGCGGTTTTTTTGGCGGCTGGAGCATTTGCGGCCAGCCCGGAAATCCGCGAGGGATTAAAGGATGGAATGATTTCCGAAAAAGAAACCATAAGATCGGCGGATAATTCGCGATTATTGGCCGTGGATATCGCTGATTTTGATTTTAAATTAAAAATATCCAATATTACCGAGGACGATCTAAATTATTATATTGATTATTATTTCAATACTTTCATGCTTCAAGACCATGTTTGGCAAATCGGCGCAAAAACTGAAGTGCTGAAAATCGAAAAATCGGTTTTGGCCGGCCGAGATCTGGGGGTTTATGTCGCCGAAGAGCTGAAGGAATTGATCGATTACGAGCGTTCATATCTCGCGGATACGCAAAGTCTGGAGAAAGAAAAAGGAATTACCCAAAAAACGGCGACGATAACTTATTCGGGGCTTATCGGAAAGTTTCTTGATCCGGAAGAAAAGGTGTTTTCCGGATACCAGCAAGTGGTTCCCGATATCGTGAAAAGCGAACCAGTACAAGCGGCGAATATCGGCAATGTTGCCGTTGAGGGCGGCCAGGTTCGGAACAATAATCAAATCGATGAAGGGCGCGTCCGGGAGATCGTGGAACAAATGCTGGCAAACAAATTGGCGCCCCAAGCCGACGAAGCGACAGTTTCAACCGAAAACAATTCTGCCGGTTTTGCCGCGCCGGCGCCAGCCGGCCAGGCGGATTCGGGCTTGGTTTCGGCCGCGGAGCCGTCAACGATTGCCGGCGCTTCGACCTCCACAATTGCAGCCGAGCCGCAACAAGACGAAACTGCGCCAACGCCGGTTTTGCCGGTTGAGAATCCCGGCTTGGCCGATCCGGCAAACAATAGCCCGCAACCCGCGGAGCCGGCAGCGGCAGAACCTGGCCAGCCGATAAGCGATCCTCCAGCAACCGCGCCGGTCGGTGATGCCGGTGTCCAGATGGTTTCTCCCGAATTGCCGGCATCTTTGGAAAATTAATTTACGGTTGCGGAGCCGTTGGCGGTACCATAATTATTCGAGCTCTCACTGAATTATGATCTTTGGGCGTTGCGTTTCCAGATGACCGTCGATGGTTGCCGGAAAGTTATGTTACAAAAAATTAAAACCCCCGCTGACGGGGGTTTTAATATAAGATCGGTTTAGGGGAGAAGGGCCAGGAACCGCGCGCGTTTCACGTTGGACGCGATCATGCGCTGGTGCGTGGCGCAGACTCCGGTTTTCTTTTTGGGTTTGATCTTTCCCATGCCGGAAGTGAAATGCTGCAGGATCTCGGTCTCGCGGTAGTTTATTTCCTGGATGTTTCTTTGGCAAAAATAGCAAGCCATGTGATTTAAGCCCAAAGTTCAAAGCTCGAATTTCAAACAAAGCCCTAAGTCCAAATTTCTAATGGGATTCCATTTTGAACTTTGAACTTCAGATTTAGTTTGAACTTAGGATTTTGAAATTAGGATTTTTGTTAGAAGGGGATATTCTTCACGTCCAGATCATTGTCCTCTTCGATGATCGGGATGTCGATGTCCTCGACGGGTTTTTTTGATTCGGATGCCGCGGGCTTGGGTTGGTACCCTTGCGCGGGCTTGCCCTCCGAAGCCTTGGCGTAGGAGGGGGCCTGGTAGCTTTGGCCGCCGCCATCGCCGGAACGCGGTCCCAGCTGCATCGAGTCGGCGACGATCTCGGTGCGGTAGCGTTTCTGGCCGGATTGATCTTGCCAATCGCGCGTCTGCAAGCGGCCTTCGATCATCACCAGCGAACCTTTTTTCATATATTGCGACGCGATCTCGGCAAGCCGGGAAAACATCACGATATTATGGAACTCGGTCTTCTGCTGGCGCTGGCCGCTGGTCTTGTCGGTATAGAACCGGTCGGTGGCCAGGCCGAATGTCGCAACCTGCTGGCCGCTGGGCATCACCCGGATCTCCGGGTCGCGGGTCAACCTTCCGATCAAAAATACTTTGTTTAAATTCATTGAATTTGAATGATTTAAGATTTAAGAATTAGGGTTTATGAATTTGATTCGCATCTTTTCATAAATCATAAATCTTAAATCGCGATTCACTGAATTTATTTAAGGATTTCGTCCAGTTTTTGTTCGATATCCTTGAGCTCGGTCTTTATCTTGGCCCGGCGTTTGGGTTTGGGTCTTTCCTCCTTGGCCTCTTCCTCAGCTTCTTCTTTCTTTTCTTCGGCCTTGGCGGGTTTTTCCTTTTCCTCCTTCGCTTCCTTGGGTTCTTCCTTGGCCTTGGCCTCAACTTTTTCCTCCTTCTCTTTTTTTATTTCTTTCACCTCCTCCTTTTTTTTGGTAACCGCTTCGGCGGCCGGTGCTTCGGTCTTGGTTGTGGCGGTTTCCGCTTCCGTGGTCTTTTCCGCGTATTCGGGCCGGATCTCCCGCTTCAGTTTTTCCGGATCGTAAACTATCACCAGACCGCGCAGGATCTCGGCGACCCCGTCGGTTTCCTTCTTGAACTCTTCGATCGCGGCGGCTTCGGCTTGGAACAGGATAGTGTTGACGTAGGCGTTCTCCTGTTTCTTTATCCGGTAGGCGAGCCGTTTTTTATAGGCTTTCGGCTGGTCGGCGATCACGCCGTTCTTGGCGGTGATCGAAGCGGCGAGCTTATCGGAAAGCTTTTTGGCGTCCTCTTCGGACATATCCTGGCGCGTCAGGTACGTATAATCGTAATACTTCATGTTTTTTTGCGGTTATCTGTTAATGGGTCCTGCGTACATTTGTTTACGCGGGAGATAACCAACGTAACGTTATATTAGCAATAAAAACGCATTCCGTCAATGTTGGAACAAGCCATAATTATGATATAATAAGCGTGTTTTGTGCATAATCTAAGATAAAAAAATGGCAATAAAAGACAATATCTTCCGCGGCTACGATATTCGTGGCACGTATCCCGACGAACTGAACGAAAACGCGGTGTATTACGCCACTAAGGCGTTTTGCGAGCTTTATCCCCACATGAAGCGGGTGATTATCGCCCGCGATCCGCGGTTGAGCTCGCCGGCGCTTGCCGAAGCGGCCACAAAAGCCTTTTTGGAGCACGGCAAGGAAGTTGCCGACCTGGATATCGCCCCCGATCCGCTCTGGTATTTTTCCATATTCCATTACGGTTACGATGGCGGCCTTATGATCACCGGATCGCACAATCCGCCGGAGCACAACGGTTTGACGTACCATGCCCGCCAGACCGCGGACGTTGCCAGCGAGGAGCTGATGGGCGAGGCTTTGCAGGAACTGCGGCGGCACGCGCAAAAACTGGAAGCGGAAGGCAAGACCGGCGTTCCTTCGGGCAAAGCTATTAAGCTTGATCCTTCCGACGAATACATCGAATACGTGGCGTCCAAGATAAAAATCGACCGGCCGTTGAAGATCGTTTTGGACACGGGCAACGGCGCTTGCGGCTATCTGCCCGAGCGGCTTTTTAAACGGTTGGGCTGCGAGGCAATGACCGTCAATGGTGAATTCGACGGCACTTTCCCGAACCATCTGCCTGATCCGTATCTTCCCGAAACGCGCAAGTTTTTGGGCGAAAAGGTTTTGGAGGCCGGCGCCGATATGGGTTTTGCCTACGATACCGACGGCGACCGCGTGGCGATCAGTGACAGCCGCGGCCGGTCGGCCAACGGCGACGACACCCTGCTTATCCTGGCGCGCGAGGCGGTCGCCCGGAAAAAGGGAACGGTGGTGCATTGCATGCGCGCGTCCAAGGCCTTCATCGACGACATGAAGCAAATGGGGGCCACGCCCATGTTTTCGGTGTCGCATCACAACGCGATCCGCGCCAACGTGAAAAAACACAGCGCGGTCTTCGGCGGCGAGATCACTTTCCATTACGCGTTCCCGTTGGATTACTACCTTGTTGACGACGCGGTTTTCGCCTCGGCCAAACTTGCCCAGGTGGCCGCGGGCCATGATGACTTTGCCGCCTATGTCGATTCGCTGCCGCATTATTGCGCCAGTCCCGAACTGAACGTGGCCTGCGCCGACGATGTCAAATTCGGCGTGATCGAAAATCTGCAGAAATATCTGCGCGACAATTCATACGATTTCATCGACGTCGACGGCGCCCGCATCAATTTTGCCGACGGCTGGGCGCTGGCCCGCTGTTCCAACACCGCGCCGGTGATAAAGTGCAAATTCGAAGGTGATACTCCGGAAGCGCTCAAAGATATCGAGCAAAAATCGCTGAAGATATTCAATGATTGCGGGGTTCCGATCACCGGCAAGGACTACAAATTTTTAGGGTTATGAAAACGCTTGAAGAATATGCGGCCATTGCCCGGGAGGCGGCCCGCAGAGCCGGAAGTTTTTTGATTGAAAATTACGGCTCCGTCAAAGAGTGGACGTGCAAGGAAGAAGGTCATTACATGAGCGAGATCGACAAACAATGCAACGACCTGTATGAAGACTTTTTGCGCCGGGAGACTCCGGAAGCGGCGCTTTACACCGAGGAGGGGGAACAGGTCCTGGAATCGGAACTGGTTTGGGCGGTCGATCCTATCGACGGAAGCACGAATTACCGGATCGGCTTGCCCCTGTTCGTGACCCAGATTTGTTTGCTGCATAAAGGCGAGCCGGTGGTGGCGGTGGTCAACAGCCCGATACTGAAAATGGAGTATACGGCTCAAAAAGGGGGCGGGTCATTTTTGAACGGGAAAAGAATCGCCGTCAACGGCTTGGCGGAGCTTAAAAAGATACTTTTGATGGTCGATAAGGGCCACGCTACGGCCGCCGACGCCGGCGATGTTTTGAAATTGTTCGGCCGACAGGTTCACACGGCGCGGATGTGGGGATCGGTCGGGTTCGAATTGGCGGCCCTCGCGGCGGGCAAAATCAACGCTTTGGTCGGGTTGAAAATGAGCGCGTTCGATTACGCGCCGGGAGCGTTGCTCATCCGCGAAGCCGGCGGCGGGGTGATGAATTTTTCCGGCAGCGACTGGGCCGCGAAAGACATCGACTTGGTCGCCTCAAACCATGATCTGCTGCCGTTTTTTCTGGCAAAATTGAAAGGATGGAATTACGACAATGCCCGAATCCCTTGACGAATACCCGATGATCGCCGCAAAAACCGCGCAGCTCGCGGGAGATTTTTTGATGCGGGATTTTGACAAGCGCCCGGAATTAAGCTTTAGGGAGGACCGGCACGGTACGATATTACAGGACCGGGCCAGCGACGAGATTTACCGCGACGTCCTAAAAAAAGAAATGTCGCAAGTTCCCGTATATTCGGAGGAAAACCAAAGCGGTTTGGAAGACGGTTTGGTCTGGGTGGTGGATTCGCTTGACGGCACTTCGAACTACCAGATGGGCTTGCCGCTGTTTTCCACGCAGATTTGTTTGTTGCGGGACCGCGAACCGGTAGTTTCGGTAATTTATTGCCCCGCATTGAGGCAAATTTACACGGCCGAAAAAGACAGGGGCGCGTTTTTGAACGGCAAAAGGATATTTGCCGGCAATGTCGATGACATTGCCAAAGCGGCTCTGGTCCAAGGCAAGGGATTGGCCAATATCAACAAAACCGCCTGGTATCTGGCGCTGTTCGGCAGATACGTGCGTACTGTCCGCATTCTGGGCGGCTGTACGGGAATCGATCTGGCGCTGCTGGCTTCGGGCAGCTGCGAAATGACCCTCAATCTGAACAGCAAGCCGTACGATTTTGCCCCCGGGGTCCTTCTGGCCCGGGAAGCCGGCGCGGTGGTTGCCAACCTCAAGGGCGACCCGTGGACCGTTGCCGATGACAGTATGGTGGCGGCGGGACCAATCCTGATGCCCAAGATTTTGGAAATAATCCGCCAGGCATCGACAAACGTCTGATGGTACAACCAAAAACCCGGTCCGTAAAAGGATCGAGCTTTGTTTTTGGCGATTATTTTTCCAAGCCCATGGCGCTTTTCACTTCACGCATGGTTTGGCTGGCGATCGTCTGGGACTTGGAGGCGCCTTTACGGAGGATGTCGTTGACATAGACTTCGCGCGTCAGCAACTCCTTGCGTTTTTTGCGCAGCGGCTCCAGATAATCGATCAGCGCCTGCGCGGTTGCCTTCTTGAATTCGGAATAGCTCTTGCCGGAAAATTCCGCTTCCAGCTGTTCGATGGGTTTTTGCGATGCCAGCGAATTGATCGTCAAAAGGTTTGCAATGCCCGGCTTTCTTTTGACGTCGAATTTTATTTCCCTGCCGGTATCGGTAACGGCACTGGCGATCTTTTTGGCGATCGATTCGGGCTCTTCGAAGACGCCGATGCAGCCTTTGGGGTTGCCGGTCTTGGACATTTTTTTGTCCGGTTCCGTCAGTGACATTATTTTTGCGCCGGCTTCCGGGACCATGGATTTCGGTTCTTTCAGCGTCGGGCCGAATTGGTTGTTGAAGTAACGACAGATGGCGCGCGTCAGTTCCACGTGCTGCTCCTGGTCTTTGCCGATCGGTACCGCATCGGTTTTGTACAAAAGGATATCCGCGGCCATCAACACCGGATAATTGAATAGGCCGGCGTTGACGTATTCGGGATGCTGTTTGGATTTATCCTTGAACTGCGTCATGCGTTTCAGTTCTCCCATGGGCGTCACGGTTCCCAATAGCCAGGCCAGTTCGCAATGCTCTTTGACGTGTGATTGGACGAACAGGATGCATTTGTCCGGGTCCAGGCCCGCGGCCAGATAGTCGATCGCCAGTTCAAACACCTGCCCTTGCAGTTTCTTGGGGTCGTAGGGCGTGGTGACGGCGTGCATATCGACCACGCAGAATATCGGTTCGGCCTGGTTTTGCAGGTCGACCCATTGTTTGATTGCTCCCAGATAGTTACCCAGATGGATGTCTCCCGTTGGGCGAATGCCGCTGAATATTCTCATGAAATAACAATTTTCAATTTATAATTTTCAATTTTCATTAAATTTTCAATGAATCAATGTTCAAACGGATTCAAGGCCCGTTTTATGATTTAGGCATTAAAAATTAGAAATTAAATAGAAATTTTAAATTAAAAATTAGAAATTATTTTATGGATTTTAGATTTCGATCACGACCGGGAGGACCATCGGTCTCCGTTCGGTCTTGGTGAATAAAAAATCGCTGATCTTATTGCGGATATCTTCCTTGACGCAGGTCCAATTGACCGCGCCGTTGGAACCAGTGGCTTTGTTGATGATTTCCACGGTCTTGTTGCGGGTCTCTTTGAGCAGATCCTTGGACTCGCGCAGATAGACGAACCCGCGCGAGATGATGTCGGGCGATCCTTTGACCTTGCCCGTCAGGCGGTCGATCACCGTCACCACCACGAACATGCCGTCGTGCGCCAGCGCCTGGCGGTCGCGCAGGACGATCTCGCCGACGTCGCCCACGCCCAGGCCGTCAACCATGATGAATGACGAAGCGACGCGTTCTTTTTCGACGGTTATCTGGCGCTGATCCACGGTTACGACCTGGCCGTTTTCTATGACCACGATATTGTTGTCGGGAATTCCAACGGACCTTGCCAAGTCGGCGCAGGCGACCAGCATCGAATACTGGCCGTGGATGGGCATGAAAAATTTTGGCCGCATGATGCGCATCATTTCCATCAATTCTTCCTGTCGCGCGTGGCCGCCGGCGTGGATGTCCATCATCTTGTAATGGTACACTTTCACGCCCTGGCGCAGGATGTCGTCTTTTAGGTTTTGCACGGTGCGTTCGTTTCCTGGAATGACCGAGGACGAAAAAATCACCGAGTCGCCTTTCTTGAAACGCAGGAAGCGGTGCTCGCGGGTCGCGATCTTCATCAGAACGGCATCCGCTTCGCCTTGGGCGCCGGTGCAGATCACGGTGACGCGGTCGTCCGGTTGGCCGTCGACTTCGCTCATCTGGATGAATGTGTTTTTATTCGCGCGGATGTATTTGAGCTGGCGGCAGACCTCGACATTGTTTTTCAGCGAATAGCCGTCGATCGCGACCTTGCGGCCGTATTTTTCCGAGAGATGTATGAGCTGCTGGATGCGGTTCAACAGCGATCCGAAAGTGGCCGCGATTATCCGGCCCTTCGATTCCTGGAAAATTTTTTCCAGGTTTTCAAAAATTTCCTGCTCCGACAGCGAGTGTCCCGGTATCTCGGCATCGGTCGAATCGGAAAGCAAGAGTAGGATGCGCCGCCGGCCAATATCATTGAGCCGTTTGAAGTCCGTGGGTTTTTCGTTGACGGGATTGGAATCGAACTTGAAATCCGACGTGTCGATGATGTTGCCCACTGGAGTTTGCACAAAAATGCCGAAATTGCCCGGTATATTATGATTCAAACGGAAGAATTCCACTTTGAAGGGTCCCAGGTCGGCGGTTGTGCCGTCGTCGGCTTCTTCGATATCCATTTTCGGCAGACCGGGAAAATCTTCCTGGCGTTTCATGATGATGGCCTTGGTCAGAGGCGAGGCGATTATTCTTAATCCGGGGTGCCAGATCTTGTCGATGATGTAGGGCACCGCGCCGATGTGATCGTAGTGGCCGTGCGTAAAGACCACGCCCACGATGTTCTTGGCCTTGTTCTTGAGGTAATCGATGTTGGGGATGATGTAATCGATGCCGGGCATATCTTCGCCGGGCATGCGAAATCCCATATCCAGGATCAATATCGCGCCGTCGTATTCCAGGAGCGTCATATTGCGCCCCACTTCTCCCAGGCCGCCCAGGGGAATTACCCGCAGGTTCTTGCCATAAGAAACCGGCTTGCCTCCCGCAGCTTTGGTGTAGGAGGGGGCGGGGGAAGGACAAGTTTCGCCGTTGGCGAATGTCCTTTGAGCCTCCGATTGTACCGCCTGCGCCGCAAAATTGTGTATCGGGCGCCGGCTGGGCCCGCGGTTGGGCCTCCGGTTGCGTTGCCGGTTCCGCGGATTTTTTTGCGCAAGATTGCGGTTGTTTTGAGCGCCGGCATCCGGGTTGGGGCTTTGATTTTGAATATTGGCGTTATTGTGGCGCGCCAAACGTTCGCTGCCTAGGATCTTTTCCAGGGCGCTGTCGAAGGCGGTCACGGGAACCTTTACGGGCTTGGGTCCCTGCGGCCGTTGCGGCCGCGGCGCTTGCAACGGCTGCCGGTTTTTCCGCGGCTCAAAACGCCGCGACTGGCCCGTTTGTTTGCCCGCGGAATCGCCAAAACCGCTGTTCTGGCCCGATCTTGTATTTCCCGGAGTTCCGGGATCTATTGAATTGTCCATTTCTTTACTTTACTAAAAGATGCGAAAAGTCCGCTTGCGGACGAAATGAGTGCATTGCGCGCGCAAGAGCAACTGATCTTTTTTATGTTAACTAAGCAGCGAAGAAATGAGTTCCTTCTACTGCGCTTAGCTTTGTGCGGGCAGGAGGGGTTGAACCTCCATGATGTTACTCATACGGCCCTGAACCGTACGCGTCTGCCAATTCCGCCATGCCCGCGGACCCCGCCTGCTGGCGGGAAGTTCAAATTTCAAAATCCAAATTTCAAATTAAGCCCTAAGTCTAAAGTCAAAATTAAACGCCTTTTAACATTTGATATTTGAACTTTGGGCTTGGTTTGCGATTATTCTAATCGCAAACTGCGTATGTACTCCTTGATATCCTTTGAATAGTCCGGGTGGTTGAGGGCGAATTCGATCACGGTTTTCAAATATTCGGTCTTGTTGCCCGTATCGTAGTATTTTCCTTTTTTGACCTCGCAGCCATACACCGGATAGCCGCTTTCGATCAGTTTATTTATTGCGTCCACCAGCCAGACTTCTCCGTTGCGCGGAGTGAGGTTTTCGATGATGCCGAAGATATCGGGCGGCAGGATGTAGGCGCCGTGGGTTGCCAGATTCGAGGGCGCTTCGTCGGGCATCGGTTTTTCCACGATCTTTTTGATCTTGAAAATCCCGTCCTCCACCTGTTCCATGTCGGCGATACCGTAGCGCGACACGTCGTCCTTGGACTCGATGCGCACCGCCGAGATCACCGCGCCGCCGTATTTTTTATGCACGTCGATGATCTGCTGCAGGCGGGGAGGGGTGGCCATGATGAACTCGTCGCCCCACATCACCGCGAAATGCTCGTCGCCGATCGCGGTCTTGCCCGCGAGCACCGGCATCGCGTTGCCGTAATAGTCGCTTTTTTGCCGGATATAAATGAAGTTGGCTAGCCCGGCGATCTTTTTGATCGCGTCCAGAGCCTTGGTCTTTTTCTGGGATTCCAGGAATTTTTCCATTTCCATCGAGCGGTCGAAATGGTCCTCGATGGCGCGCTTGTGCCAGCCGGTGATGATGATCGCGTCCTTGATGCCGGATGCCACCGCTTCTTCGACCACGTACTGGATGATCGGTTTGTCGATGATCGGGAGCATCTCCTTGGGCATCGCTTTGGTTGCGGGCAGGAAGCGCGTGCCCCAACCGGCGGCCGGAATGATCACTTTGGTAATCTCTTTTGCGTCCGGAGTTTGTTGCTGCATTTGTTTTTTTACAACGAAATATATTCCTATCAATTAAGGAAATATGGTTGCCGAGAGCTTTAGCCCTTCAACCGGCCATCGGTTTCGGGGGCTTGGTCAATTGGATAATAACACATTGTCGGATTTTTTGCAATGGCGGCCTTGAGGGCCGGCCGGCTTCATTGAACGCCCAAAGCGAAGCGGAGCGCGGTTCAACGAAGATACTCCGGCGTAAGTCCGGGGGAGATTCATTTCCAGACCCGCTTGGTCGTCGTGTACCACTCGGCGATACCGGCAAACCGCCTTCCCATATCGGCGACCAGGCCCGATTTCATGCCTTTGACATCGGTGGTGGCGATATAGATGTAATCGGGATTGTAGAGGAATATGGCGGGGGCATCGTTTGCTACCAAGTCTTGGAAAACCGCCAGCTTTTCATCGAAGGCCGCTTTATCGGTCGCCTGGCGCGCTTCTTCCATGAGCTTGTCGGCATCTTTATTCTCGTAAAGCGAAAAGTTGAGGCCCGGATCGACTTTCTGGCTGGAATGCCAGAATGCATACGGGTCGGGGACCATGCCCAGGGACTGGCCGAAAAGCAGTGCCTGGTAAGCGCGGGGTTTGATCACGTCGCGTTGCAGCGCCGTGGGATCAACCGCATTTACGGTTACGGCCACGCCGATCTTGGCCCATTGTGTTTTGATGATGTCGGCGACTGCGGTGAACGGCGCCTGGTCGGAAACGGTTAAAGTGACATTCAGTTCGGTGGTGGAATCGCCCGACGGAAAACAGACCGCATTCAATTTTTCACGGGTCGCGAGCTTCACGTCGCCGTTGGGGTCTTTGATGCTTTGCGGGTCGAGAATGTCGGCGCGGTATTTTTCCTGGAATAGTTTTACCGCGGCCAGCGTTTGGTCGCCGAAATTGCCGTTGGCGTCCAGGCCCGGCATTACCTCGCGGGCCAGGCACTTTTGCAGTTCCTTGACGTCGGCGGTGAGGCTCGAGCCCTTGAACATATTTTTCGAAAACTGGAAGGCATGCTGGCGGTTCACGGTCTTTGCGCGGATGCCGGAGTCATTGGGTTTATATCCGGCGTCGTCCAAAAGCTGGGCCGCTTTTTGCGGATCGTAATTGTATGTTGTTGAGGCGGGCCGGATGCCGTAAACGTCGGGATCGATCGGGGAAGAGACCGTCTTTCCCTTGCCCATCAGGACCGAGTCCAGGATTTCCTGCCGGTCAGTTGCGTAAGCCAGGGCGGCGCGCACGCCGGCCTCGCTCAAAGCCTTGTTGTTCTCCGCGTCGAAAAAGATGGCGAAATATCCCGGCATCGTGTATGAGTAGGAATTCGCGCCGGCGACCCCGCTCCGGAAAACGTCTTCGGAGGCCAAAAAACCCTGCACCTGGCCGCGTTTCATTGCCGTGGCCAGCGCGTTTTCATCGGAAAAGAACGCGAAGGTGACGCG
>JALOQL010000082.1 GCA_025453415.1 Minisyncoccota bacterium | reverse complement strand
CCATCCATTTCCGGATATCCAGGAATCGGAGGAATGTCCCCGCATCGCCGTTGAGGAGCCTTCGGAGCGGGAGCATCAACACGTCGGCGGTGAGGCTCTTGACGAACGTCCCCTGGGGGACATGCACCTCCAGCAGTCCCATGCCCTGCAGCTTCTGAATGGCCTCGCGGACCGCCTGCCGCCCGACCCCGAACTCCTGCGACAGGGCGCGCTCCGCCGGAAGGCGCGATCCCGACATCAGTTTCCCGCCGAAGATGGCGGCGATCACCTGGTCGACGATCTCGTCGGAGACGCTCTTGGCCTGGATTCGGGTAAACATAGCTTGATGGTCTTACTATCAGACCATGGGTCCATAAGTCAAGAGAGCTTCACCCAACCAAAGGCGTAAAAAGGAAAATCGCTATCTTAAATAATTGGCAATTCAGCTACAATTCAGTTGATAAAACATTCCAATTCAAAGTTAGCGGCGACGACAAGAAATTCGTTTCTCCCGATGCCGAGATTACTCCAATTCTTCGGGAAAAGCTCCCAAGGGAATTAATACATGCTATGGGAATCGATTCTATCGCAATAATGCATCCAATGGAATATCCTTCTGGCCATGGATGCAATGGGGAATTCCTCTTCCCATGCCTTCAGGAATGGACCGATGTTGATTTCAACACCAGCCCTTACACATATACGGAAAGAGATACCATACATGCATATAACCACGATTCGCTCGCATTTGACCGCGATGACATCGGCTATGCATTTGAGGTGGAATTGCTGAGTAAAATTGCCAAAGAGTTAGAATGAGGTGGGAAAATGATTGAAGTTTCGGGAAAAAATGAGCAAGCAGAAACCGAAATGCGGGATATATTAACTGAATTTGGGCAAGCAGAAACAAAGGTAAGACATATTGTATGGGGGAAGGAACCCGAGCAATTATTGGCGCGAGATTGTCCGCAAGAATTCAAGGAACAGAATAAGTGGCATGAATATGCAATGCGCTTCATGGCTGGGAATCGCGATATGAACAATTGGAAATGGAAGAGAATCTCAAGGTTGGAACGAAAAAAGATCACGGAGACCCTCGTGATAATGGCCGATACGTCGCTTGTTTCATATTACGACAAAAAAGGCGTGATTTCGTGGTTGCTGTCAGATAACTTGTGTGCGGTACCGAGTTTAATGGAGGATTAAATATGGAAACTGATAGAATGCTCAATATTGCGTTCAACGGGTTGATCTATGGAACAGGAATTCCGGATAAGGTGATGGCATTCTTAATGAAAAAAAACAAGAATAGCATTACCGCGGTATCGAACTGGAATATCTATGGATTTAAGATAGGTTATGACCGAGGCTATAATTTGCCCAACCTAAGGATAGTGTTGATACATCCTTGTGGCGATAAATATACCACAACGGATGTCAAAGTTGGTCTTGAGGGAGATGAAGGCATCCTGGAACTTACTAGGGACGAGCATGATTTTATTAGGTCTATTGCTTATGCAGATTGGAAATTGCGCTTAGTAAGAAAGACCAATAAAAATCGGCCATATCAAACATTAGTCGATATATTGGTTGATAACCAAGACAAGGAGGCGGATTAAAATGATAGTAAGGTTATCCGAGTTATGACCTCGGCAAATTAAAAATTTAGTTATGCGTTTTAATCTTTGAGATTCGATAAGGTAGTCCTTGCCGATGGATAGAGGATCAGTGATGAAGATTGAAGCGCGCCCAATTCCAGACGGATGGAATGGGTTTGTTTTTTTATACGAACGCGGTGCGGTATGAGGAGCTTGACAATTATGTTTTTATGCCTAAAATTAGTATTATAATGCTGTTTTTAGGTAAATATATGTTTAAAAGAACAATCAAAGAGCAGATAATCGGGGATTTTTTCAAAGGCAAGATAATCATAATTGCCGGGCCGCGGCAGGTGGGGAAAACCACGCTTTGCGAAGAAATAATTTCCGATTTGGGCGCAACGCGCAAAATTCAAAAATTCAACGGCGACGATCCGGAGAGCAATCCCAAGCTGTCCGACAAAAGTTTGGATTTTTTGAAAAATTTAGTTTCAGATGCTGATATTGTTTTTATCGATGAAGGCCAAAAGATCGCGGGCATCGGCAACACTTTAAAGATGCTCGTTGACCATTACAAGGAATCGAAGCAATTTGTCGTAACCGGATCTTCAAGTTTTAATTTGCTTGATAATGCCGAAGAGTCTTTGACCGGGCGCAAATTCGTTTATTTTTTATATCCGATGTCTTTGGCGGAAATCAAGGACGAAAAAAATGTTTTGCCGATAAGCAAATACCGCCGCGATATTTTGATTTATGGTTTGTATCCGAAAGTCGTGACCCTTGGTTCTTATGCCGCCAAGGAAAGGGAGCTGCGAGAGCTTATTTCAAGCTATTTATATAAGGATATTTTTGAATTTAACGATATAAAGAAGTCAAGCGTGATTGTCAATTTAGTGAAGGCTCTGGCGCTGCAAGTCGGCAGCGAGGTTTCATATAGCGAATTGGCGGGAATGCTCGGGATAAATTATAAAACAGTTGAAAGCTATATTGATTTATTGGAAAAAAATTTTATCGTTTTCCGGCTTAATCCTTATTTCAAAAATAAAAGAAACGAAATCTCAAAATCGAAAAGGAAAATATTTTTTTATGACACGGGCGTGAGAAACGCGGCCATTAACAATTTCCAGGATTTTGCCGATCGCAACGATTTGGGCCAATTGTGGGAAAATTTTGTCGTTGCCGAAAGAGTGAAATTCCAAAAATATAACTCCTTGAACTCTTTGAATTATTTTTGGCGGACATATGACGGTGCTGAAATTGATTGGGTCGAGGAAAGGGGCGGCAAGATTTTTGGTTACGAAATCAAATGGAATGTTTTGGCAGTAAAAAAAGCCCCGCCCAGCTGGGAAAAATACGGAAACAGCGAATTCAAAATAATCACGCCTGAAAATCTTGAAGGATTCATTTTTTAAATATCACAGAGTTCGTTTAACTTTAGCTTGAAAGTTAAGTTAGAATGCGGACGATCTCTGGGGATCGAGACAATCGGGTTGGATTGGATGATTGAAAACCAGTGAGAGAGATTGGCCGCGCCTGATTCCAGTTTGGATGGAATGGGCTTGTTTTTTTATATTTACTCCAAAATTCCTATAATATAGACAATTTGAACCAAATCAAAAAAACATGAAATACATTTTTGCCAATTGGAAGTGCAACCCGGAAGGGGCTGTGGAGGCCAAAAAACTGCTGGCCGAGTATGCCAAACTTTTAATCATGCAAATTCGTGGAGGTTTAACCTCCACGAATTTGCTTTCTTCCGTTAAGGTTGGCGCGGGGATTGACATCAAGAAGATATATGTAATAATAAGTAATACATAGTAATACATAAATATATGCGCAACATTGTCACAATTTCCCTGCCTGAGCAGTTGGACAAGGAGATCGAGAAAGAAGTGAAGTCCGGGAAATTTGCTTCTAAAAGTGAGTTTATCCGCTCCCTTATCCGACTCTGGCAAGAGGAAAAAATATTTCGTGAACTGGAGCAAGGCAGGAAAGAAATAGAAGCGGGGATGGGAAAAGAATTGAAATCTCTTAAAGATTTAAGATGAAAATTATTTATTCGCCGCGATTCGAGCGGGCATACAAGAAATTATCCGATGACGTCAAGGACGATGCCGAATTGGCGGAAGGAATATTCAGGAAAAATCCGCTAGATGCGCGTCTGCGAACACATAAACTCTCCGGCCGATTATCCGATTATTGGTCATTTTCGGTTGATTTCGAATATCGCATTATTTTTTATTACGGAAAAAGCAAGGAAGATATTTTTTTGACTTGATTGGCAATCACGATATCTATAAATAAGCTTTAAGCCGGGCGTCGTGCTTGGAGATGCGTGGAGATTTGATTTTTTTGCGTTTTGCATGCAATGCGAAACAATTGGTATAATACCAGATAAATAAATGATTAAATTATGAAATACGTTTTTGCCAATTGGAAGTGCAATCCGGGGGGAACCGCGGAGGCCAAAAAATTGCTGGCCGGGTATGCCAAGCTTTTCAAAAAATCGAAAAAAGCGACGGCTGGGGTTTTTCCGCCGGCGTGCTATTTGCAGCTGGCCAAGGAAATGCTCAAGGGCAAGGCGGCGCTGGGGGGCCAAAATTGTCATTGGGAGGCAGGGGCTTATACAGGCGAAATGAGTCCGGCGCAGCTCAAAAGCCTGGGATGCGGGTATGCGCTCGTCGGCCATTCGGAACGGCGGCATAAGTTTGGCGAAAGCAATGAAAGTATAAATAAAAAAATGAAGGCGGTAATGGCCGCGGGCATGGTTCCGGTTTTGTGTGTCGGCGAAACGCGCGAGGAACGTATTGCCGGTAAAATCACCGAGATCGTGGAAGCCCAGGTCAAAGAGGGGATGGCCGATATCGACATCAATACCACCAAGGTCATCATTGCCTATGAGCCGGTCTGGGCGATCGGCACGGGGCAGGCCTGCAGCAGCTTGGAAGCGGACGTGGTGCGCCAATTTGTCCGCAACATCACCAGCGAAAAG
>JALOQL010000081.1 GCA_025453415.1 Minisyncoccota bacterium | reverse complement strand
AATCAATCAAAACCGCAACGCTGTTATTTTTGTATCGGCCGAGCATTTCTTTTACTTTTGCTTGCCATTCCCGGAAGGCTTTTTCGTCTTCGGGCCCAACGCTAAAAAAATATTCTGGCGCGTCCACCCATTGGCAATCCGGGGTGAAGACGGTTTGCGGGAATGGCTGCATTTCATCGATAACGCTCAGAAAATCGTCCATGGGTATTGCGTCCATGATCCCCCATGAGTCAAAATGACCGTTTCGGTTTTGCGTCGATAGGGCATAAATTCCTCTTTCATCAACTCCCCCTTTGTCGCCATTCCAGTCGCCTATTTTTGCGGCAATTGCGTTTTGGTCCGCCGCACTGATTTGATAATGTTTTGCAATGTCGTCGACATCGTTTTTGGAAAGATAATATTTGTATTCCTTTACTTCCCGGCTAAAATCGAATTTCCCGAAAGGTTTCTCCAGTTTTTTCCGATACATGTCGATTGCGGCCATTTTATAGGCCTTGTCGACCAAATAATAGCCTTGCTCATCCCTGCCCGCTTTTTTCTCGGTATATTTTTCAAGGTGAGGAAGAAATTTATCAGTGTCGCTTTGGGCGACATTGTCCACCCCCTCTATGAAATCCAGGATAGTTTGGTCCACGGACACCTTGCCATCTTCGCTCATTTTTTGCTTTACTTCCGAAAAAAGTTCGGCGGGCATCGGAAAAATTACCACCACAGTATAATGCATAAAATTTACGGTATTTTTTTATATTATTATCAATTTTTCGAGTCGAAATTATTTTGGGCACTCGCCATTGGCATATTCCGAAACCAGCGGATTGCGGCACGCTTCGCAGGCGTTGCCGAAAGTTTCTTTTATGGGATCGCAGGGCGCTTTGACGCATTGAATTTGAACCGTGGCGCAAACCGGATCCTCGACGGCCGGGCATTCTTTTTGCGGGTTCCGGTCCGCATCCTCGCAGGCGATGGTGCTGCTGGAGTTCTCGTTGTTTTCGGCGCAATTCCATTTCAGCTCGGCAGTTTTTGTTTTTGCGCTGACATTGCAGGTGGGAACGCAGCCCGGCCGGGTCGCATTCAGGTTGGCGCCAAACATCCAGGTTTGCGATTTTTCGTCCCAGGCGCCGGCATCGAGCGCTTCGCCGCCTTTGACGCAGGTAGTTTCGGCGATCAAACGCGCTTCGGTTTCGGCGAGCGTGGGCTTTGTCTCCGGTTCGGGAAACGGTGCCGATAACGGTTTTTTCGTTTGCGAGCCGTAATAAGCGGCCGCGGCCAGGGCTGCCGCAATAACGATCAGGACTAATGCGGTAAATAATTGTTTCTTCATATTTTTATCTTACTTGAAGGGTTTTGCCGGCGTATTCGATATTTTTGGGTTTAATGGTGACTTTTTTTGTTTTTGACGATTCGATATGCCCGGCCTCGAACGCGGTCAATCTCAGCTCGCGCGCGATAGCTTCGACCTTTTGCGCGTTTTTTTTGTCCACGTACAAGGCAAAGCCCGCGCCCATATTGAAGTCGGCATACATTTCCTCGTCGGGAATCTGTCCGTGCTTTTGCATGAAATCAAAGATCGGCAGTTGCTTGGGTAGGCGCTCGACAATGTATGCGAACGGCGCGTCCAGGCGCATCAATTTGCGCCAGCCGTGGCCGGTGATATTGACCGCGTAATGGATATCGATGCCCGCTTTTTGGCAGCCCTCGACTGCTTTGACGTAGATCGGCGTGGGCGCAAGTAAAGTTTCGCCGTAATTTTTGCCCGTGCCCGGGATTTCGGTAAAAAATCCCTGGGGCAGCTTGGCCGCGATCTGGCGCGCCAAAGTTAAGCCGTTGGCATGGATGCCGGAGGCTTCGATGAACACGATCGCATCGCCGTCTTTGATATTGCCTTTGATGCGCTTGGATTTCGGTTTGATGATGCCGGCGGCCGATCCCGAAACCAGGCAAGCGTCGGGCATGAGAACGCCTTTCATCGCCGGCGTCTCCCCCCCGCTCCAGACGCAGCCGGCCAGGTCGCAGGCTTTGCGCCAGCCCTTGGCCAAATCGCCGCTGCGCTTGGTGTCGTCGAACCAGTCGGAATTTCCGACTGCCAGCAGCATTGCCGCCGAAACCGGCAGGGCGCCCAGGGTCACCATGTCGTTGACGATCATCGCCAGGGTGTCCTGCGCGATCGCGTCGTAATAAGTTTTTTCTTTTTTGGCATCCGGCAATTGTATTTTCGATTCCTTCGCGCGCATTGCGTCGGCCACCAGGTTTTTGGTGCCCAGGCCTTCTTCCACGTGCGCCAGGTAATGGCTGCCGCAATCAAAAAGCGCCACGCTTTCCCCGCGGCTCTCGGCCAGGTTTCTTATTCCCAAGCGGTCGATGTTTGCGTTGGTCCGGCTGCCGGCGTACTGCGCCGCGCGCTTGAATTGGTCCAGCCGGCCGTAATCCACGCCCGATTCCTTATAGATATTTGCCATTTTTTTATTTTACGTTTTCTTTCGGAAAAATTTTCAACCTATTCCGGAAGGCAGGCGCCTTCAACGCAATCGTTCTTGCACCATTTGCCGCTATTGCCGATGCCGAGAGGGCTGCAAAAATATTCAACCAAGGAATCTTCGTTGCGGCAATAATCGGTTTTTCCGTCGATTGTGCCGCGCTTGAAATAATCAATACCCATTATATGGGCCGGGCTCCTGTCGGTATCGTAGCATTCCGGCATCACAATTTTAATGCGTCGGATGGCGCTAGGCACGCTTTCCATGCCGCCAACGATCGCGGTGGCGTAATAATAGTAATTGGTACCGATTTTATCGGCATCGCGATCAGCTAAGCTTACGGCCGTGGTCGGCGTTTCGCTGTCGCCAGCCAGGGACCAAGCCCCCGATTGCCCTTCGCGGCGGTATAAGCGGTATATTGCTCGTTTGCCGTCGGCATAACCGTATCCGACATGGGCGTAAATTTTATCCTCGGGTTGGTATGACCAGGCCAAATCAAGTTTGAAGATTTCCGGCGGTTCCGGTTTGCCAGCTGCCGTATCGGCTTCGCCGGTATCATTATTTAATTCACTGTCGCTTCTGCTTTTTGTCGAACCGGAGTATTCCGGTGCAGTTGCCAAGTCACCCGATCGAAGTCGAGCTTCGATGTCCCTTTGGGCAAAATAAAGGCCGACGGCAACGCTCAGGCAAAGTACGCAAATCGCAATGATGACGAGCAGATGTCGCGGCATTTTGTGATACGTTATTTTTCCATTATATATCAAAACGGCGCGGATTTCCCGCGCCGCTAAAATACATCATTTATTTGCGGCCCTTTTCGCAGCAAGTCACTTTGCCGGTGCCCGCACCGCAGGACCAGCACCATTTGCAGCCGTCCGACTTGTCGTCGTAACAGCCGACGCCGCCCGCCGAGCCCAGGGCGCAAAGGTCCACTGAAGGTTCGTAGTCGTAATTCTGCTCGCTTGCCTCGCCGCACACGCCTTGTTCGGACGGTGTGGTGTTGGCGCCTTGAGCCAGTTTTATCTTGGCCATGGTGCAATAGGAGCAGCCGTTGTGCGAACCGATCTCGCCGTAATCGCAGGATTCCACGCGGTAGCCCTCCGGAACGTGGTATTCGAATGCCGCGCCGTCGCCGGGGCAATAGGCCTGGGTCCAGAACTCGGCGGATCCGGGCAGGCTGTTTTCCACCAGTTCAACGGCGTGGAACTCCGCCGGGATCCCGTCGGTGCCGGCGGGCGTCCGCGGCGCTTCGTATTGCTGGATGAGGCTGTATTCCTCGTATTCGCCCGAAGGCGCGGCAACCGGAGGTACCGTCTCGAGCTTGCCGGTCTTTGCGAGTTGGTCGGCGACGGTGTTCGCGGATTTTTTGGATGGCGCGAAGCGGCGCGTTTCAAGGTCTTTTTGCGCGAAAAACAGCCCGAGGGCGACAAAAAGGCTGAAGATGCAGATTCCGGTGGCGACGATAAGCGATTTTTGCATTTTTTTTGTGGTATTTCTTTAGTTATTATACACAAAAACCGGCGGGAAATCCCGCCGGAAATTTTTGAAAGAAATATTATTTAAGAGATTTGGGCAAAAAGCACCACATAATTTTTGCCGTAGGCTTTGGCGCATTTGGGGCAGGTCGTGTAGGAGAAATACAGCTTCTTGATGTCCTTTCCTTTGCCCTTCACGTAACTTTCCATTTCTTTGACCCAGATGCCCGCTTTGTTGTACGGGCCTTCGAAAACCTTGGTCAGGAAAGTTCCCGACAGTTTGACCATTTCGGCGCCCGGCACATCCTTGGCGACATCGATATAGATATCCGCGCCCCAAAGCGATTTTTCGTCGGTGAGCATCAGCTGGTGGGCCGCTTTGGCCTGGGCGCTGTCGATCAGCGCCATGTTTTTGGTAATTACCCGGCCCATGTTGAGCGGCACGTGAAGAAAGCTGGCCACGTGGTCCGTCAAAAAAATTTTGTCGGTCCACGAGATTTCCTTTTCCTGCCACGGTTCCGGGTTGAAAGGTTCGCAGCACCCTGTTGGCTGGAGGTTTTGATTTTCCATGTTTTAAAATCATTTTAACAAAAACGCGGGCACAGGCCAGCGTTTTTGTGATTTTTGCTGTATTTGGCCTACAGCAGGATGCCCATTTCGCGCAGTTGGCGAAGAGCGTCCAGGCGTATCTGCTCCAGAGTTTTGCCTGGGACGAGTTTGGCGCGTTTGGTCGTCTTTGTCTGGATTTTA
>JALOQL010000080.1 GCA_025453415.1 Minisyncoccota bacterium | reverse complement strand
CAGTGCCGCACTTCGGGCGGCAACTGTCTTTGTCCCGGGATATTCACCACGACCGCCAACCCGACGCCGAGCCTTTTTGATTTTCCCACTCCACCGTTCGATTTCAACGCGATCACGATGGACCTGGCGCAGATCAAGGATAAGGCGCAGCACAACGGCGGCATCTATCTGCCGGTTTCCACCGATCTGGTGCCCGGAAGCAAGGGTTATCATTTAAAATTTTTGAGCAATGGTTCGGTCCAGGTATGGGCGGTGATGGCATTGCAGCAAACCCAGGGATACAGCGAGGAGGAGGGCTGGCATCAGGACCGTTTCATCATCAATAACGAGGCGCTTCACGCAACCTATCCGGTTCCGGCCGATTGCTCGGTGATATATGCCGAGGACAATTTGTGGGTTGATGGAACCGTTAAGGGCAAGATCGTCGTGGCTTCCGCAAATCTGGTCGATCCCAACATCGATACGAGCATTGTTTTGCCGGGAAACATCACCTATTCCACTTACGGCGGATCCGACGGTTTGGCGGTGCTCGCGGAGAACAATGTGCTGATCGGGCCCCAATCGCCCGACGATATGGAATTGCATTCGATCATCGTGGCCCAAAGAGGAAGGTTTGGCCGCAACCATTACCCCGGCAATTTCCGCGATTCGCTGAAAATCTACGGTTCGGTTATCAGTAATGGCCGCGTGGGTACGCAGTGGACCGGCAGCGGTATGATAGTTTCGGGGTATGCTCAACGCGAAACTTATTTCGACCAGAACCAAGTTTACAATCCGCCGCCGTTCGTCGCCAGCATGGGGCCGGAATTCAAGATTGTAAGCTGGCAGGAAATGGAATAAAATGAGCTTAAAGCGCAAGGCGAAAAGCGTAAAGCAAAATGGTTTTTTTGTTTTACACTTTTCGTTTTTAGCTTTACGTTTTTGATATGATCGAATTTTTGAGCTTGTCGGACAAGGCGTTTGGATTGGAGATCACCGATATTTCAGTGAGGGTTTTGCGTTTGTCCCGGAAGAGAGGAAAGCCGGTGGTTGTTTCGGCCAGCTGCGTTCCGGTGGCAGAGGGGGTTATGAAGGAAGGCCAGGTCGTAGATGAAGAAAGGCTGGCGGCGGCGGTCAGGGAGGCGATGGCCAAGGTCGTCGGGGAAAAGATCAAGACTCGCCGGGTGATCATCGCCCTGCCCGATAACAAGGCGTTTCTGCAGGTTATCAAAATGCCCAATCTGAACAGCAACGACCTGCGCGCGGCGGTCATCTTCGAGGCGGAAAATTACATCCCGTTACCGCTGGAAAAAGTATACCTTGACTTTGAGAAAGTGGAGGCGGCCGATGCCGCGGCCGAGGCGAATAATTGCGAGGTATTGATTGCGGCGTTTCCCCGGGATGCGATCGACCCGATCCTGCGCGCGGTATCCAAGGCGGGTTTGTTGCCGGTGGTCCTGGAGCCGGAATCCCAGGCGGTCCTAAGAGTGCTGTCTTCGAGACACCCGATGGAATCGCCGTCGGTGATCGTCGAGATCGGCGACACCAAGACCGACCTTATTTTCTATTCGGACAACTCGATCCGTTATACTTTTTCGATACCGATATCCAACCGATATTTTTTGGAAACCATCGCGGTCAACGCCAACGTCGACCTGGAAATGGCGATGATCCTGAAGTCCAAGTACGGCATAGATGATTTTTCCGGGCCGCTCAAGAATATCGATGCGGCCGGCACCGAAGAAGGCAAGGATGCCGCGGGCGACCGGCGCAAGATATTCGAGGCGCTCATCCCGGGACTGGTCGATTTCGTGCAGCAGATGAAAAAATGCATCCAGTACTATCAGACGCATGACAATTCGCGCAATACCGCCAAAGGCGCGGTGGGCAAGATCCTGCTTTGCGGCAGCGGCTCCGACCTTAAGGGGCTGGATGAGTTCGTGTCGCTCAAGCTCAATGTTCCCGTGGAAAGGGTTGAGCCGCCGCTGGAGGTGAAATTGCTTGACCGGAAATTGAAGAACGTCATCGCCCAGGACAACCCGTGTGCCTTTTCGGTGGTCATGGGGCTGGCGATGCGTTCGTTGGCCCAGGAAGAGAACGCGCCAAAAAAAACCGTAAAACCCGCGCCGGCCAAAACCAAAAACGTACGCGCGAAGCGTGCGCCAAGCAAATCCTAAACCATGATGAATCTTTTGCCGCCGACATGGCAGGAAAAACTTAAGGAGGACGAGATATTCAAGACAGTCTCGATACTGGGAATTGTCGCTGTTTGCGCGGCTCTGTCTTTGGCGATGATGCTCATGCTGGTCGGCAATTTTTATTCGATAAGGATATCTTCGCTCGAGGCTAACGCCACGGAAAAGGCGCAGGAAATAAAGATTTTCGACGTAGAAATCCAGGCCAAGGACGCGGCGGAGTTCGCGGCGCAGATTTCGCTCCTTGGCGAGTTTTACGACAGCCAGGTAAAGGTTTCCGGATTGTTTTCCAAGGTTTCGGATGCCCTTCCGACCGGGGTTGTGTTGACCGATTTTTCGTATGGCGCCGGCGGCATCAATATCAAGGGATCGGCCGGCGACCGCGACAGTCTGGTGGCTTTCAAAAATAATCTGGAAGCCCTGCGGGTTTTCGGAAAAGTCGATTTTCCACCGGACAATTGGCTCAAGTCCGAAGACATAAGCTTTGGCGCCCAATTGGAATTGGCCAAAAAATGATGAATATCCGCATCAGGAAGAAACCAATGTTAGCGGCCCTTATCTTTGCCGCGGCGATCACCGCCATCGTGTTTTTGGCGATCATGCCGGCGATCGCCGCCCTTGAGGGTGTCGGCGATCTGATGCGCGAGCAGCAGGACAAGATCGCCGGTTATGAAAAGAAAATCCAAGCGGCGCGGGATTTCGCGGTATTTCGGAAGGCCGAAAAGTCCAATATGGAAAAGATCGGGCAGGTGTTCGTGGACGCGAAAATGCCTCTTGATTTCATCAATTCCCTGGAGACTTTGGCGCGCGATGCCGCGGTCAAGCTGGATTTTTCCTCCTCGGTGCAGCCGCAGAAGGGGGCCAAGGAACAACCCGCGATAAGTATCGAGGCCGACGTTTCCGGCAGTTTGCCGGGATTGAGGGTGTTTTTGGAAAAAATCGAGAGCAGCCCTTATTTGGTTCAAATCATGGCGGTTAACATGCAAATCGAGGAAGGAGAAGCCATTGAAGCGCCCGCGGCCGAAAGCGCCAGCACGACCGAAGCCGCCGAGACGACGATGCCGCCGGTTGTGAACGCCAAAGCCCATATATTATTGAAAGCTTATGCAAAATAACGGCCAAAAATCACTGGCGGGGGCGATTTTCCTTTTTTTCCGCGAGACGGCAAAAAATCCTTTTCTGGCATTTTTGGTCCTGCTGGCCATGGACGCACTGGTCGCCGGATTGCTGTTCTTCAATTTTTACCAGCTTTATTCTGCTTCGGATATTCAGGGCCTGTCCGCGCCCGGAGGCGCCTTTTTCACCGAGGCGAAAGCCGCGGAGTACCGGCGGATTTTTACCGTTATCGAGGAACGCGAAAAGGAATACGGTAACCCGGCGATTCCGGCAGTCCAGCCCTGAAGCAAAAGTTGACCTGAGCGCCGAATTAAGCAATAATCCGCTTGTATCATTTTTTGTTCGCCCCTGTAGCTCAATGGACAGAGCAACTGCCTTCTAAGCCGTAGATGCAGGTTCGATTCCTGCCAGGGGCACAGACGTTCCGGTTGAAAAGAAACCGGAAATGGTGTAATATCGTTTTGTTGCGTTAAGCGCGTATGGTGGCCATAGTGTAGTGGTTCGCACCAGAATCTGTGGAATTCTGAGGACGGGTTCGAATCCCGTTGGCCACCCTGCCAAAGTTTGAAGCTAAAATTAACTTACCCTCTACGGGAAATCCGAACCGCTTAACATTTGGTGGGCGTTTTTAGTTTTGTAGATATTGACATTTTTATGATTTTATGTTAATGATGAGAAGGTGAATCTATGGCTGAATCGAAAATGCCGAAGGTAATGCGGCTTGACGAGGGAACGATAAAGCAACCGATATTGGTGACTGTCTTTGGAAAACCGGGAATATTGCCAAAAAAAGGGGAAAGGGCTATTTTCTCGGCCAACGGTTACTGTGTCATGTTGGGTTGGAAGAATGACTCAGAGGCGATGGTGTGTGTAAGAATTGCCATAATTGATCCTTCTACGGATATTCTTTATATGGATGGATATTTCCGATATGGCGTCACACATCAACGGGGAATTGATGCTTTAATTGCGGCCCAAAGTGGCGATGAGGCAGTGAAAATAGAATTAGAACATCAGCCGGTTTCGTTAAAACCCACTGAAATTAATACTGCAAAATACTACATAGTAGTATTCCCACGCGAACCAATCGAGGATTAAAGCTACTCTATGGTTTTGGAAGGTTTTATACTTAATAATCTTCCGTTTTTTATTTTATGCGCACAAACAGGTTCGAACATCGTTTGCCAGACGACCCCAAAGAATAGTTGATGAGTTAATGAGTGGTGAGGAATGAGAAAACGCAAAAAGAGCCGTCCGAAGGGGCGGTTTTTGTTTTTATAGGCAATAAATGCGACAATTAAAGAAAATTATGCAGAAATTAAGCTGGTTTTTTGAAAATTGGGTATTTATCGTTGCGGCGATATTGGTTGTTGCTGCCATATTTGTGCCTGACCGTCAGCTGTCCAAAGTGCCACCAGAATGGCCCTTGCGCAAGAAGAAAGGTTTGGTCAATTTTTTATGGCAAACGCAAACTATCAG
>JALOQL010000007.1 GCA_025453415.1 Minisyncoccota bacterium | reverse complement strand
TCGTCCCCGCAGGTAGCCGCCGGAATGCGGGGATGAATGATACAACTCTTGCCGCGAGCACGCGGCAAGCTATTTGCGGGACGAACAGGCCCGCAAGACCCAAAGGAAACCCCGGGTGGAGGCGTAGCCGGAACCCGGGGAGGAGGTCATTAGTTGCGGACGGGGGTATAATTTTTTGCATTTAATCTTGACAATTATAAAATAATATGATTTAATTTTTTTAATGGAAAAAATAGTGACACGGTGATTTTGAATGAGCAAGGAAAGTCTGTTTGCCTTCTTAATGCTGGTCTTCTTCATAATGAGCGCAGCATTAATGGGAAGTATCGCCTTAGTTCTTCATTCCCAGGGGTACCTGCAAATTGAAGGATTGAACAACGAGTATCTCATTTCCGGAGGTATGGCCTATGCTGAGGTGTGGCTGAGGTCCTTCGATAGCATAGATCTCACGAGGAATAATTCGGAGTACTGGGTAATCGTAAGCGATTATCCGGGTGTCTATCACGGATTGGGCAGTACTAAAATAATCGGACTTCATTTTAGCAAGGGGTCCCGATTTATTTCGGTGCATCTCGATGGCGTTTCGAGGGGTCAAAAGATGCAAATCCGGCTCACAAGATATGACTATTGCCCGGACAATGACACCTTAGGCGGGAGACGACTCCTCGGCATTTCCGACCTGGACAAAAAGGTGGTCACATTCGAGGGTCGAGACGGCAGTTGGGTAATAGACATGGATCGCGATGAGGCCGCTGGGGCAATAATGCTGTGGAACACCCAGATCGAAACGGGCGAAATTAAATCGCCTGTCGGGTCGCACTACGTGACTGGGCCAGCCAGCCGGTCAATTCCGGGGGATGTGGGCATCTACTTCGTGGATTCCACCAAAATATAAACCAAAAACCTTTTTTACGGGTCGTAGGTTTTTTCTTTTACGAACAGCGGGTGGCTCCTGATTTATTGACATTTGAGTTTAACTAAGTTAAACTTGGTTCACTATGCGCAAGACAAAGATCATCGGGGTTTCGGTCCCGCCTGAAGTTCATGCCCAATTCGAGTCGGTTTTGAAATGCCGGCACAAGACCAAAAGCGAATTCTTCCGCGAGATTTTGGATATATATTTCAAAAACTCCCCTGTGCCGGCCGGCGAAAAGGATATCGCGCACATGTTGCGCAAATACTGGGAGTTTCGCAGCGGCTCCGAAGCGAAAGTCGTCGTTGTCGGTCTGGGAATAATTGCCAAGGACGGCAAAGTGCTTATCGGCCAGCGAAAGGCCAAGGATCCCTGGGTGGATAATCTGACATGGGTTTTTCCCGGCGGCCAGATGCACACGCTTCATTTCAACGAAGAGCTCAAAAAAAGCATCAAAAAAGAAACCGGTTTTGACGTTGAGGTTAAGTCGCTGGTGGCATCGCGCATCCATCCGGATTCGGGTTTCAAGAGCGTGCAGATCGTTGCCCTGTATTTTTGGTGCGAGACGATCAAGGGAAAAGAGGCGCCCGGCGATAGCCTGGCAAAGCTCAAATGGGTCAAGCCCGCCGATGTGTTCAAATTTTTCACCACGTCGGTTTCCGACGAAGTCACCAAGTTTTTGCTGATGGTGGAAAAGGATGCTGCCGTTATCGGAAAATAATGACCGCGGCGACAGTCGGCTTCGATAATAAACACGAAAGCGCTCCAAAGAGCGCTTTCGTGTTATAATTTTATAAACGAGAACATTAGCTTATGGACCTATTTTTGATCTATGCTGTCTCGGCATTGATATTTGCCGGCATATTACTTGCCAGTGAAGAAGGAAGGTCTTTTTTGGAATGGACCATTATTATTGCCGTATTCGGCGGTTTGGCATTTTTGTGCGCCTGGTCGATCGGCGGCGATGCTTTCCTGGGCAATGCGATCGTCGGATATTTGGCCAAGGCATTGCCCGCGGCAGTTGCATTTGTCGGTTTTTTTGTCGCTTTGCATTCCATCGTTTTGGGCGTGATCCGTTCCGGCAAAAAAATGTTCCCCAAGGGGCCGGCATCGCCGCGCAGAAAGGCCAAGCCTGAAATCGAGGCGCCGGCAGAATATCTGCCCGAGGCACCGCTTTATGTTCCCGAGGTAGTGATAGACAGGCGCGTGGAAGAGGAAAGAAACGAGATAAGGGAAGAGCCGGCAAGGGACGCAGCTGGCGGTTGGGCGGGCCTGGGCCGGATTTGGGATAACGTCGGGCAATATTTTGGCGGGATAGGGCAGGAGATCAAAACCGAGATCGCCGGGAAAGAGAAAGGAACGATCGAGGTGGCCGAGTGGTCCCGGAAGGATGTTTCCGTCAAAGACGTTCATGACAAATATCATATTTACAAGGTTTTGGCGCTTGCGGCGGTGGAAGTAGCCGCTCTCCTGGTTTTTCTGTTTTTCATCCTTAGCGCGTTGTTTCGCTGACGCTGCCGGAATCATCAGGTCAATTGATCAACTTAAAACGCCGTTGCCGCGGCGCTTTTATCGGCGGTAAGTTGATTTTTGCCGGCGTTGGCGGTTACAATCACAATAATATGAACATCACTTTGATCGGCATGCCCGGTAGCGGTAAGACCGTGATCGGCAAGATGCTGGCGGGAGCGCTGGGTTTTGAGTTTTTTGATTCCGACGCGGCCATCGTGCGGGAATTCGGCCTGCCGCTGCCGCAGGTTTTGGAAAATGTCGGCGAAAAAGAATTTTTGAAAAAGGAAGAAATGATCGTGATCGCGCAAACCGGAGACAAGGATAATATGGCGATATCTCCCGGCGGCAGTATCGTTTACAGCTCGGCGGCCATGGAACATTTAAAAAAAATTTCGACAATAATTTATCTAAAGTCGTCGTTACCGGTGATCGAAGCGCGCATAAAAAATTGGCCGCGCGGAATCGTCGGCGGCAAATCGAAAAACATTGCCCAGTTTTACGGCGAGAGAACGCCCCTCTATGAAAAATGGGCCGATATGACCGTCGATTCGAACCAAGAAGCAAATAAGGTTGCCGAAGCTGTCATGGAAAAAATAAAATTTAGGCCAAAAGGCGTTAATTAAATTTTAAGCGAAACGGCATTAAATTAAAGAAAGCCTTGGCGTTATCATATGGAAGAATCCGACATAAAAAATGCGATCAAGTTCATGTTTTGGTTCGAGATCGCGATAGTGGTCGCGGTGGCCGCCTATTTTTTTAATCTTTACCTCAAGCCTTACCTTCAATCTAAGGCGTGCCCTGCGGAAACCAAGACTTGTTCCGACGGTTCGATCGTAAAGCGTTCCGGGCCGAATTGCGAATTCGCGCCTTGTCCGTCCAAAGCTTCGTGCCAAGGAGAGTCTTGCCCGGCAAAGGCAAACCCGGCCGCGCCTTCCGCCTCGGCTTGGCGGAAATATTCCGATCCGGCGGGGTTTTCCTTCGATTATCCGGCGCAATTGGGAAAGATGTATGTTGTTGCCGTGGACTGGCCGCCGCAGCTGCGGTTTTCCCAGGAGGTGTTTTCCTGCCTTCAGACGGACAATGCCATGGCTGCTATCGTCACGCGCCTGGTCGCGGCCGGCGGCCGTAACTATTGCGTTACCAGCGAATCAAGGCCGGCCGCCGGCGGCACCAATCGTTCTTACGCCTTTTCTTTTCCGCAAAGCGGCCGGACGGCGATTTTCACGTTCACCCTGAGATTTGCGCAATGCGCCGATTACGCCGAGCCGCAAAGATCCGCCTGCCTGGCCGAGCAAAAATCATTCGATCCGGCGCCGACGGTAAATTCGATGGCCCGCACCATCAAATTCTGAAATTCGGTAATATTCAGAATCGCCGTTTCCGCGACGGTGCTTTTTATTTTTTTCCCGAGGTAGACCCCGGCTTTAGCCGGGGAACCGATGGCATGAGGCGACCGGTTAGGTAATCCGCAAGTAATCTTGGGAAACCTCCTCCGGCCTCCGCCCGGGGCGCAGACCCGGGAGGCGAAACTTCCGATAGGAAATATATAATTGATCGGGATACTTATATTAAGGCGGACTTTGTTGTTATAATAAAATAATAAGTAATTATTCTAACAACATGGGAAACAAAGAAAAAATTAAAAATGTCTCTCAACCTCAAAAAAGCAGAAAGAAAAAAATATTTATCGCGATCTTATGGTCGTTGTTTTTGATTTTGCTGGCGACTTCGGCGGTATGCGTGTTTCTTTATTTGAATAGTCAACAGGCGCCGGTCGCGTCCGGTGATGTGCCGGCAACGGCGCTTCGGGAAGCGTTGCAATGGAAACCTTATAATAATGGGAGCGGCTTGACCTTTGACCGCCCGGCCGGAACCGGAGTTTTCGCCCGGCGGAACGGCCAGCTCGTGCCGGCGGCGCCAACCGACAAGGATTTGGTGATTGCCGGTCTGATGACGCCATCCAACGGCAATCCCTCGGAAGACACGCCGCAAGAAGATAATTCCCCGGGAGGCAATCCTCCCGACGACCAGGCGACAAGCACTCCGCCTACGGACCAGGGCGGGGGCGGCCAAATAAAAGGTTTTGAATTTTATAATGTTCATCTTGACCCTTACACGCCGGGAGACGGTGCGTCCGTCGGCGGCGATATTATGGACAAGGTGAAAACCTTGCTTGCCAAGACGGATCCTGCCGATGTGGAAATTGCCCCTTCGGATGATGGCCGAAGAGTCATCATTTCCAACAAAGACCCGAAGGCGGCATTCAAAGCGGCTGCGGTTTTCCTGGACGATAACAACGTCGTGACAGTTACCGGTGACAGCCGCGATATCAACGATGCCAATGATATGTTCCGCCTGTTTGTCGATTCGTTCCAGAGAAGCCCGATAAATACTGGCGGCGCGCAGGAAAATCCGCCGCAAAGCGAGCCGGTTTCGGTTTATGCCGGCGGCGCGGGCGGCGCAATATACCATTTCAACGGCGTTGACTGGACCAAAATGGAGACCGGCATCACTGACCGCACGGTATTCGGGATCTGGGGCGTTGCCGACAATGACATTTACGCGGTTACCGGTATCTCAACTGCCGGCGAAAGCGGTTTGGTTTTGCACTACAACGGACAAAAATGGAGCCGCATGGACCTGTCGGGCGTGAGTTGGAACTCGGGCGCCAACATGGATCTTTATTCGATTTCGGGCACGGCCCGGAACGATATCTACGCGGTTGGCGGATCGGGCACCATCTTGCATTACGACGGCAATCGTTGGCAGCGGGTTGATGGTAACGTTACCGGCGACCACCTGAATGCCGTTTGGACTTCCGAGAGGGATGTTTACGCGGCCGGAATCAATGGCACGGTTTTGCACTACGCGCGTTTTGACGGCCAGCTATTAAGAAAGCCGCCAGTCGAAATTTTGATGGGCGCGCTGGCCCGGTTTGCTATCGGCGGTTCGGGCAGCGGCAATTATTCTGCCTGGCAAAAGATCCGGACCGGGCAAAACGAAGTTTACTATTCGATCTGGGGTAGTCCTGCGTACGTGGCGATTGCCGGCGAGAGCGACAGTGGCTCCGACCGCCGCGGCATCGTATTGTATTGCCGCGGCATCTCTTGCGCGCCTTCGGCGGATTATTCGGCCGGACCGTTCCACAGCATTTGGGGAGACGATACCAGCAACAGCATCTACGCCGGTGCCGGTGCTTACGAAAGCGGCGAAAGAAAATTGATGTTGTTGAACAGCGCCACCGGAATGCAGCTGGGTGCGGCTTCGAAGAAAGTTATTTCAGCGATTTGGCGGTCGCCGGAGGGTACGCTTTATTTGGCCGGTTACAATCCCGATTCCGAATCGCCGGCCGTGGCCAGCTTGCGCATCGAAAATCCGGCGGGCCATTCGCCGCAGGCTGCCGGAGTCAGGATTTGGCCGATGGATAAAGAGATTTTCTCGGTATGGGGTACGCTGCCGATGACAAGACCTGCATCGCCGGTGCTGGATGCCCTGACGAATTTTGGTGGCGCGATCGTCGGTACGGCGCGCGCCGTGGCCGGGAAATTGACCGGCATCATTCCGGGAAACAAACCGGCAAACATGGCGCCGGTCAAAAAAGAGCCGGTCGCGAATCCGCAAACGCTGCCGGCCGCCAATACCAGCAAGACTCCCGAAACCTACAATAACGATTACAAACCGCCGGTCGAGCCGCAACCGACCGCAAAAGCTCCCGATGATTCCTCGCGGTCAGGCGACCAATCGGCGGCCCCGGTTGTTACGGGAAAGACCAAAACCTATACTTTTAGGATTTCGGCGGGCAAACATACGATGGAGCATCCGCTCGATACCGGCATCGATCTTCAAGACGGCGACAATATGGAGATCAATGCAAGCGGGACTTGGAATATCGGGGCGACGGCCGGAAAACTCGACGCAAATTGCGGTCCTGATGGCGTGGATTATGCCGAAAAGCACTTGCCCGAACTGGAAGCACAAGGACTTGTTGTTCCTTCCATTGGCGCGTTGACGTTCTCGATCGGCACGATCAATGGCGGATACGTGCCTGCGGGAAGCCATTATGTCTTTACTGTTTTCCGCGGCATGACCGGCCGGCTTTATCTTTTTTGCCTCGATCCGGACCCCAGGGACAATAGTGGAACGCTCAATGTTGAGGTGAAGATCACGGATAATCCCCAGATTTGACGATTAGTTGTTTCTATATTTCTGCGGTTGCAAAAACCGCCCTCCCGAAGGGGGCGGTTTTTAATACGATCAGGCCAGGATTTTTTTCAGCGCGGCAGTATCGATGGGTTTGGTCAGATGGGTGTCAAACCCGGCTTCGCGGGTTTTCTCGCGGTATTCATCCCCGAATCCGCTCAACGCGATCAGTTTCACTTTTTTAAGCTTGGGGTCTTTCCTTAAAATTCCCGCCAGTTCGTATCCGCTCATGTACGGCATGGAAATATCCACAAAGATGATGTCGGGAATCATTACGCGCACCGCTTCGATCACGGAAGCGCCGTCATACATCACAGTCACGTCCTGGTTCATGAAGCGGAGGAATTTCCCGAAGACATCCGCCAAGACGACGTTGTCGTCCACCACAAAAATCCGTTTTTTCTTTAATTTAAATTCCTTGGCTTTCGGCTTTACGGTTTTTTGCGCGGTTGTGTCCGGGATTTTTTTGATCGGCAAGTTTAGGGTAAATTCGCTTCCTTTCCCGGTACCGGCGCTGGAGACCGTCAGGCTGCCGCCATGCAGTTGGGCGATGATCCGGGCCAGCATCAAACCGATACCCAGCCCTCCTTTGAACCGGGTCTGTGTTTGGTCTCCCTGGGAAAATAATTTGAACAGCTGGGGGATCATTTCTTCGGAAATCCCGATCCCGTTATCTTTAACGCTAAGCACGACGTTGTCGTTTTCCCGGTTTACGTTAACGGTTATTTTTCCTCCCGGGGGCGTATATTTCGCCGCGTTGTTCAAAAGATTGACGATGATCTGCTCGACGCGCAAAGGATCCAAAAGCAGGCGTACCGGTTTGTCCAACAAATGCAGTTCCAGGGTGTGCCGGCCCAGCCCTATCAAAGGCTTCGCGGTTTCCACGGCATGGTTCACGATCGTATTAAAATCGGCGGGTTCCGGTTTGATCTCGATTTTTCCGCTCGTGGCGCGTGCCGCGTCCAGCAGACTCTTGATTATTTCGTTGAGAAGGTTCGTTTGGCGTTCGATGATGTCGATCAGCGGCTTTATCTTCGGGTCTTTGATGCCGTGCAATCGGGCGAGTTCCAGTGAATGCATGATCGGGGCAAGGGGATTGCGGAGTTCGTGGCCGAGAATAGAAATGAATTCGTCTTTCCGGTAAAGCTCCTCGCCGCGCATCTTGAATTCCGGCTCCATTTTTTTATGGTCTTCTTCGATTTTTCTCAGTTCGGCGTTGCGGTTTTGGAGCTCGCGGTTCAATGTCATCAGCTCTTCGTTGGTCGATTGCAGCTCCTCCTTGGTCGTTTCCAGTTCTTCGTTGGTGCTTTGCAGTTCTTCGTTGGCCGACATCAGTTCTTCGTGGGCGGACCGCAGTTCTTCGTTGGCGGCGTTCCGCGTTTCGATCAATGCCTGAAGCTGGTCGATGGTGGAATTGAGTTCCTGTTCCAAGGCCTTGTTCGTTTTTTTCGATTCGGCGGATTCCTCTTTCGGTTCGTTTTTAACGACCTTCCCCGAGAGATTTTCGAATAAAATAAGAAAATGTTTTTCCGCGGATGACCCGGCGGCCAAAGGAATGACCTCGATGCCGGTTCCCGCTCCAGGATGTTCGCCTTTTGCGGTGACCCCGCTTTTTCGGGCCTTGGTGATCAATTCCAGCATTTTTGCAAGCAGATTTTTATTGACCATCTTGATCAGGTCGAGGGCGGCTTTTCCCGGAGATAACTTAAGATAAGGACTGACGTCGCCGCGGAACTGAATGATGGCAAGATCATCGTTTACGATCACCCCGGCCGGCGCGTGTTTCCTTAAGACAATATTATCCGCTTCTTTTTCAATGTTTGTCGCGGATTCCTCGGGTTGGTAGATTTTTTTTGGCATGGGAGGGTTTGGGACCTGAAAATTAAAATTTAGGCGGGAAGGAGTCGTCTTTTTGATGTAAATCTTGTGGTTCACGTCCATCGACGCAAAAAGGTCCTGGAAATTTGCCGCGGTCTCGGCGGTACCCAGGATCAGTATTCCTTTGGGATTGAGGGCGTAATGGAAAATGGGGAAGGCTTTTTTTTGGAGCAAGGAATCCAAATAGATCAGCACGTTGCGGCAGCTCACGATATCCATTTTCGAAAAAGGGGTGTCGGCGATCATATTATGCCGGGCAAAAACGCACATTGACCGAATCTCTTTGGCAATTTCGTAACCGCCATCTTCGGTTTGGTTGAAAAACCTCTTTAACAGGTAGGGCTCGACTTCCAGCTCGATGTTTTTTGAGTATCTGGCTTTTCGGGCGGCACCCAGGGCGGATTCGTTGATATCGGTTCCGAAAATCTGTGCCGTCAGGCCGATCTTGTTTTTCTCCATGTAGTCGGCGACGAGTATCGCCAAAGAATAGGTTTCTTCGCCGGTGGAGCATCCCGGTACCCAGATGCGGACCGAAGTCGAAGCGTTTTTAAAAACCGACGGTAAAATTTTGCTCCTAAGGTAATCGAACATTTTCGGGTCGCGGAAAAATCCCGTGACCTTTATTAGAATATCCTGGTACAGGTTTTCCAGCTCGCCGGGATTTTTTTTAAGATAGGCGGCATATTCGTTAAAATCCTTGAATTCGTTCAAAAGCATGCGCCGCATTATGCGCCGTCTTATCGTCCCTTGTTTGTAGTAGGTGAAATCGACGCTGCTGTAATGGAAAAGTAGCGAGATGATCTTGATAGGTCCTTTTTCCTGCTCCTCGGGCAGGTTTTTGCCGCTGTCGTCGAAAGAGGTTTTGACCGAAAGGCCTTTGCCGATGCTGGCCAGTTTTTCGGCAATTTGAGCCGGGCTCAATATGTAGGAAGCGGTTCCTTCGGCGACCGCGTTTTCGGGCATCGCCGGGAATTCCGCGGTTTCGTCCTGGGCAAAAGTGATGCCGCCGGCCTCTTGTATCGCCTTCATCCCCAAGGTGCCGTCCGATCCGGTGCCGGAAAGTATTATCCCGATGGAATCCTGTTTTTTGTATTTTGCCAGCGATGTGAAGAAAATATCGATCGGCAGATTGAGGCCGTCGCGTTTCCTGGGTGAAAGCTTCAGCAATCCTTCTTCGACGGTGATGTTTTTATCCGCGGGCAGGACGTAAATATGGTTGGCTTCCACCGGCGTGTCGATTTTTACTTCGCTGACCGGCATCGCGGTTTTTCCCGAAAGGATTTCGCTCAGGCCGCTTTTTGTACCGGGGAAGAGGTGTTGAATAATTACAAAAGACATCCCAGTATTCCCGGGAATGTTTTTTAACAATTCGCCAAATGCCGACAGGCCTCCCGCCGAAGCGCCGATGCCGACGATGTTAAAATCCTTGTTTTTGGCTTTTGTTTTTGACCGGATTTTTTTGGCAATTTTTTTCATTTTGCGCCCATGCGGCATTCTGTCATGCCGGTTTATCCGTTCATCGGCTTGCTACCACCATAACAGGAAAACGGGGAAATGGACAGCTCGACGGCTTTACCCCGCGCAACAAATTATCGGTGTTTTGGCGTCGCAACGATACGCCGGCTAGCCGCCGATCGCCCGGGCAATAACGATCAATACGACCGCGCCAAGCAGCGCGACTAGGAAGCTGTAGACATTGAATCCGGTCACCCCGCTTTTGCCGAAATAATCCATGATCCATCCGCCCAATGACGCGCCGATGATACCAACGATAATGTCGAGAACCAAACCATTTCGGCTTCCTGTGATCAAGGAAGCGGTCAGGCCCACCAAGGCTCCGAAAACTATCCAAACAAGTATGGTCATATTGGATTATTTGTTAATTTTTTCGTCTTCCTTGTTTAATTTTGCCGCGGCCTCCGGTGTGGAAACCGTCTTGCCGATCAATAAAAGCTTTACGATGGCATAAGCCAGGATCCAGTAAACCAACATTGCCAAAAGGGTGGTCCACTCGAAAATGCTGCCCATAACCTGTGTGACTCCGAAGGCGCTCAAAAAAGGCGAGACAAGGAATCCCGTCATGGCATAAATAAAAGCGGTAAATCCCGATTGCGGATTGGATGCCAGTAGCTTTAGGAAAAACCGCAGCACCAAAATCGCTTCGATATAGTACAAAACATACCAAATGATCTGCGTGGCGCGATAGATCGGTTTTGTGGTGGAAGAGTTGTATGAGTCCATGTCTTTTTATGTTATTTTTATGGGTATTCCGGCCTGGCTTAATTTTAGATTAAAGTTCATTAATTTGAGGTTAATCGATTTTGGAAGGCAAATTGTCAAATTAAAAAGCCATCGCACGGACGATTTTTTATTTGTCGCCGGTTGGCCGCCTAGCGGCCCAAGGCGGGTTTGCCGCTTCCCAACGCGGCCAGGCCGATAACCCGGCGTATGAAGAAAAGCTGCAATTTCAGGATCCCGATTTGGACCAAAATTTGTGCTTTTGTCATATTTGTTTCCAAGTTATTCGATTTTATCTTTTGCCTCATTAAACTTCGATGAAGCATTCCGGATCAAAGATCTTGAAAAACGGGATTGGCGGGAGTAAATTAGACTGAACAGGCAAAAGTTCGAAACAATGGAAGATCACGCCAAAGTCATCGCTAAATACAATGACATTCTGGCCGGCCAATACGACAAAGCGACGGCCGGCGAGTTTTGCTGGACCGCGCCCGCAAAGCTGGAAAAACATATCGCGCCCCATATTAAAAAATACATGGAGGTTTTGGATATCGGCTGCGGCACCGGACAGACTTCGAAAATTTTCGCTGAGCGGGGCGCCAATGTGACCGGCGTCGATATCTCGGAGGAAATGTTGAAAATCGCGGCGGCCAAACTGGGCTACAAAAAACTTGTGCAACGCGACATAACGCAGGGGCTGGCGCCGGTTTTCCCGGAAGAAAGATTCGATATCATTATTGCGGTCGGTGTCCTGGAATTCATTGAAGATCTTGGCGCGTCCCTGGCCAATGCGAGGCATCTGCTGAAACCCGGCGGGTTGCTCGCGTCCACTTACGAAATATACGATCCGGGTAATGGTTGCGGGACAAAAAAGACGGCGTTGCTGGGCGACGGCCTCGAAAATATGCCGGAATTGCTGAAATTCATGGTCTACCGGCGCACCCCCGAAGAAGTGGAAGAAACGCTCAAGAACGAATCGTTGGCGATCGTGGAGCGAGAAAAATTTACCGCCTATTTCAAAACCGCGCAAAAGATCCCTGTGCCTTATGAATTGATGCTGCTGAGACCGGACGAATGCCGGCGGGCCGAAGCCGGGGAATAACCCGGTTTTTTGTTTGGCCAGCCGCCGATGTTTATTTGATGGCGATATTGTTGGATTGCTATAAAAACGATTGCCGGTTTAACGGAAAAAGACGATTTCGAGGTTCATTAACGTGGCTTTAATCCCGAATATGGTAAATTTTGCATCAAATAAGCCAAAAAATATGCCAGGAAAATACGGCAAAAAAACCAAGCTCTTGTTGAAAGAGCGATGGAAGAAATGAAAAAGGCACGTTGAAAAGTGGCCTTAGCGGAAAGGTCGTGATCAACCCTCGCCAAGCAGTGGTGATCGGTTTGTCCGAAGCCCGTAAAAAAGGGAAATAATCCCGCAAAATATCTAATAAACCACATCAATGAACATTTTCGTATCCTGGATTGTCATGGCAATTGCCATAGTGCTGTCGGCATATGTTTTGCCCGGCGTAACCGTGTCGGGATTTATCACCGCTTTGATGGTCGCGCTTGTATTGGGGCTGGTGAACGCGTTCATCAGGCCGCTGGTTTTGGTCTTGACCTTGCCCATCAATATTTTGACGCTGGGGCTTTTCACTTTGGTGATCAACGCATTGATGATCATGCTGGTTTCATATATTGTTCCGGGATTTAAGGTTGACGGTTTTTGGTATGCTTTGCTTTTCAGCATCGTATTGGCGCTGGTTTTGTATGTTCTCCATATGGTGGAAGCGTCGTTGTCGAATTAATCTCGGAACATGAAAAAAATTCTTATCGTGGTTTTGCTTTTGATAATCGCGGGAGCCATGGTTTATTTTAGTTTCAACGGCCGGATGAGCCCCGGTGCTTCAACGCCGGAAACTCCGGCAATCAGTCCGGCCCAAGGGATCGGCATCCGCCAGATCGCCCAGGGATTCGTTTCCCCGGTTTTATTGGTTTCGGCGCGCGACAGCAGCGGTCGGTTGTTTGTCGTTGACCAGGTCGGGGTCATTAAAATAATCGACGCTTCGGGGAATGTCATGCCGGAAAACTTTCTGGACATAAAAAGCAGGATAGTTCCGTTGTCCGCCAATTACGACGAACGCGGACTCCTGGGACTGGCATTCCATCCCGATTTTAAGAATAACGGCCGTTTTTTCGTTCATTACAGCGCGCCGCCGCGAACAAGCGCGCCGGCGGGCTGGAATTGCACCGAAACTTTATCCGAGTTTAAGTTGGCCTCCGGCAATGTTAACGCGGCCGATCCCGCCAGCGAAAAAATCATTTTGCAGATCGATCATCCGCAAGCGAATCATAACGGCGGCCATATCGCTTTCGGCCCCGACGGTTATCTATACGTTCCCATGGGCGACGGCGGCCAGGCCAATGATGCCGGTTTGGGGCATTCGGCGACCGGCAATGGCCAGGACTTGGCGACTTTGTTGGGAAAAATCATCCGCATCGACATCGATAACGGCAATCCCTACTCAATACCGCCCGACAATCCATTCGTCGGCAAAAGCGGCCGGCCGGAAATTTTTGCCTATGGATTCCGCAACCCTTACCATATCTCATTCGACGCGGGCGGCGACCGGGAATTATTCGCCGCCGATGTGGGGCAAGGCAAATGGGAAGAGGTGGATATCGTGGCCAAAGGAAATAATTACGGGTGGAACATCAAAGAAGGAAGGCACTGCCTTGATCCGCAAAACGTGGGCGAGGCTCTGGTGACTTGCGCTTCCGAGGGCGCACAAGGCGAGCCGCTCGTCGATCCGATCCTCGAATACGGCCATCCGGACAACGGCGGGCCGGGCATTGCGATCGTGGGCGGGTATGTGTATCGCGGATCGGCTTTGACGGAGTTGGCGGGCAAATATATTTTTGCCGATTGGAGCAAAAGCTTTACAAACGGCGCCGGCACGGTTTTTGCGGCAACGGGAAAAGACAATAATTGGGATTTTAGCGAGCTGAAAATTTCCGGCAAGGCCGTCGGCCGGATCGGGCTTTTTATCAAAGGCGTCGGCCAGGATGACAGCAACGAGCTGTACCTGCTGACCGCCGAAACCTCCGGTCCGACCGGTACCACCGGCAAAGTTTTCAAAATCATCCCCTAATAGCTATCGGTTTGCGGACGAGTCGTTTTAACTCGCGCTTTTTGGTTATGTTTGCTATATATTCAAATATGGTCGCGATGTGCGGCTTTAATCGAAAAATCATGGAAAACAAGAACATACTTATTGCCGTGACCGGCGGGATCGCGGCCTACAAGGCTTGCGAATTGGTGCGCTTGCTGGTCAAAAATGATCTTACGGTTAAGGTGATGATGACCCAAAATGCCGTTAAGCTAGTATCGCCGCTGACGTTCAAGGTTTTGAGCAAAAACCAGGTTTGCACCGATGATTTTTTGCCCGAGACCGACGGCAGCGCCACGCACATCGCGCTGGCCAAGTGGGCGGGCGCGGTCGTTGTCGCGCCGGCAACCGCCAACACGATCGGAAAGTTCGTTAACGGTATCGCCGACAACTTTGTGACGACCACGCTGATGGCGGTGCCCGAAACCACGCCGCTGTTTTTCGCGCCGGCAATGAATGACAACATGTGGAATAACGTGTTTGTGCGGGAGAACATGAAAAAACTTGCGGTACGGAAAAGCTGCCACGTCATCGGGCCCGAAAGCGGCATGCTGGCCGACGGCAGCTCGGGCATCGGCCGCATGAGCGAACCCGGAGCGATAATGGAATGTCTGGGAAAAGTAATCGCTAATTAACTATCGCCGTGTTACGGTCTATCCACGCAGTAACTTGTGGTTTGATTACGTTGTTGCGCTGCGGTTCGCGGCGCAACGCGGGGTCAGTGCGACATTAACTTAATTTTGTCGATTTAGCAGCATTTATATGGCTTGAATTCTAGGCGCGAGAAGAGTAATGTACCCTTTGCGGTACATTAGCGACGAGCAACGACGAAGGCAGGCCATATAAATGCTGCCCGAAGGGAACGTTGAAGTCCGGCCATCTTCCGCTTCACTTCTCCTCAATGTATCGTACAAGATACAATTTCGTCGTCGTTCATTCAATCTGGCCGGATTTGAACGTTCTAAATCGACAAAATTAAGTTAATGTCGCACCAAATCGCAAAAAAAACACATGGCAGACGAAAAAGATACCGAGACCAAAGGGCAAGAGACCGCCAAGCCCGAAACGGCCAAGCCCGAAACGGAAAAAAAGTAAGTCCGGGTTCCGGGCAAGCAGCCGTCCCGCATTTATGCGGGGCGGTTTTTTTGCGCCGGAAAAAATTTCACGATCTCGATTGCATGGTCGGTTTTAGGTGCTATATTTGAATATATGACTTGGCTGTTTTTCGTAATGGTCGGCGTTGCCGGCATCGCCGTTTCCAATATTCTGGAAAGGGCCCTACTGAAAGATGAAAAAAGCGACGCGTTCGCTTATTCTTTCGTTTTCCAGTTTTTGTGCGGGGTGCTGCCGTGAACTGTTGGCGTGACGTTAAGTTGAATTTTTTCCTGGCGGGTGTAAATAAAGATATAGGTAGTATACTAAACGTATGGTGAAAAAAACGAACAAAAACCTTTTATTGGCGCTGGCGTTGATATTCGGCGGAATCGCCGCGACCGGTTATTTGGTTTATGAAAATTCATTGCTGCAGGAAGGCAACCAGGAGCTTGTCAAGGAGATCCTGTGGAACCGGTCCGGGTTTTTCGCGATCACCCAGAGCCTCAACGGGACGATAAAGGACCTGACCGCGACCTTGGATTCGACCAGGCAGGAGTTGGCGGATACCATCAAGACCCGCGATTACGTGGGCACCCAGTTCAATTTGGAAAAGCAGAAGAACGACGCGTTTAGCAACCAGATCAACGAGATCAAAGGCCAACTGGGCACTTTGCAAAAGATCAACAACACCGATCCTGATCTTTTGAAAAAATATTCCAAGGTGTATTTTTTGAACGAAAACTACGTGCCCCGGTCGTTCGTCAAGATCGATTCCGGGTATACTTTCAAACCCGAAGAGACATTTTTGTTCTACGCCGATACCTGGCCGTTTTTGAAGGTGATGCTGGACACTGCCAAAGCCGATAATGTCGACCTGAAGGTGCTCTCGGCCTACCGCTCATTTTCGGAGCAAAGCAGTCTGAAATCTTCGTATAAAGTAACCTACGGTACCGGCGCCAATAAGTTTTCCGCCGACCAGGGATATTCGGAGCACCAGTTGGGCACAACCATCGACCTTACCAACGAATCGGTCGGGGCGAGTCTGGACGGCTTCGATAAAACGCCGGAGTTCAAGTGGCTTACGGATAATGCCTACAATTTCGGTTTCATCATGTCGTATCCCAAGGGCAACGATTATTACCAGTACGAGCCGTGGCACTGGCGGTTTGTAGGCCGCGCCCTGGCGCAAAAACTCCACGACGAAGGCAAGAACTTCTATGACCTGGACCAGCGCACGATCGACGAGCACCGCGTTTCGTTCTTCGACTGAAATCGAATCAAAGCCAAATAATCGACCACCGGACTGAGGTCCGGTGGTTTTGGTAAAATCCTGAGTACAGGATTTTACTACTTGCCGGCTACGCCGGCGGTAAAACTGCTGCGATTTGCGGGAAACCATCGCAGGATATAATCGTAATCGGTCAACATTCACGAAGTGGAACTGAACAATAAATTCATTCTTCAATTTGTTTATCACTTTGCCCAATTCCTACTGAATGCGTTTTTCGCAGTTATCAAATGC
>JALOQL010000079.1 GCA_025453415.1 Minisyncoccota bacterium | reverse complement strand
CACGGCATTAAACGCCTGCTCATAGGTCTTGGCAAGGTCGCCCTGGCTTTGTTCCAGCTGGTTTTGGGCGCTGGTCACCGCGTTCCGCGCCTGCTCCAAGGTTAACGAATTGTCCTGCCGTGATTTCTGCAGGGTGAGCCGCGCGCTTTCCAGGTTGGCCGCCGCACTATCGTAGGCGGCCTGGGCATCGGTAGCAGCAAGTTTTGCCAGGACATCGCCTTCCTTGACCGTCTGCCCGGATTTTATCTCGACCACGGTAATATTACCCGCGATCTTTGATTTCACATCGACCTGGTCGGTGGTCGACACCTGACCGGTGCCGCTTACCGATTGCACGATATTGCCCAATTGGACCGTACCGTAAGTATAAGCCAAAGCATTGGTATCCGCGGAGCGCGGCCAAAAATAATACGCCCCTCCCGCGATCGCAACGATCAATATTCCCGAAACCACTTTGCGCTTCCGAACCGCCGAAAAGATGTTTGCCATGTTTTGGGGCCGCCTTGGGCAGCCAGATAAGTTATTTGACTTGAATTGCAAAAAATATTACAACCGCGTTATTTCATCGCCTCCGGTCCCAATCGTCAATCGGCCCGACTCCCAACGCTTCGATCACGTCGCCCCGGCGCGGACCAAAAATAACGATCACGTCGCCTACGGCAAAAACATTACCGAAAGGCATTTTTGTCTGCGGCGTCACGGTCACCGTCAATTGCTCCTGTCGCCGGTTGACCACCAAAAATCCCGAATCGACAACCCGCATTATGACACCGTCGTTGATATCGCCAAAACGCCCCGGCTGCGCGTCATGGTAAATACCCAACGCACAGGGAAATTGGATTATCCGGCGCGGACCGCCTTCAAAATGCCCCGGGGGACAATCGGAAAGAATGCGGTGCAGCGGCGTGCGGTCAATGATAATGCTGCCCGCGCACACCGCGGCCAGGATCGCCAACCCCGAATAAAGCAAAGGCATCCGGTAGCCGAAGGAATAGTGCCGCACCAACAATTCCACGATAAAAATGAAAATCAAGACCAGCAAAACCAAAACCCAGGGTATCGAAAAGAGAAACACCATCACGCCGTGCCACCCGAAGAAAGGCGTCGTCCAGACGCCGGTCTTGCGCGCGATGAACGCGATAAGGCTGGCCAGGTAAAGCAGCGTTAGCAGAGCCACGATACCTCCCACCGCCCATAAAGCGGCCTTCAGAATGAAATGCCATTTAGGCCTCATTTTCAAGCGGCCTTCTTTGGCCGCGGCAACGATCCGGTCCGTCAATGAATTTTTTTGTTCGGTATTTTCCATGGTCGTTTCCACTAAATTTTTTGGCCGGCCCCGGCCAAAGCAGCGGTTTCGGGGAATTTTTCGAGAGCGATCTTTTTCAGCAAAGACTTTCCTCGCTGCAGGCGTATCCCGACCGTCGATAAAGGAAGATGCATCACCTCGGCAATCTCCCGGTAGCTCATCTCTTCAAAATAATACAACACTAGCGGCTCCCGGTATTTCACCGGCAGCTTTTCCAGGCAGGAATCCAGCTGGCGCCGCAACTCGTTCCGTTCCACGTTGCCGTCGGCCGCTTCCTTGGACACCGGCACCGGGAACAGCACATCAAAGTCGATGAAGGAAATCCTGCCCGCCTTCTTTTTCTTTAACGCGTTAACGAACTCGTTGTGGGCGATACGATAGATCCAAGGCGAGAATTTCCTTTTCGCATCGAAGCTTTTGATGTTTACGTAAGCCTTTATGAAAACATCCTGCACAATATCTTTAATATCGTCAGGCTGGGAAAGGAATTTTTTGGCGTAACGGGTGATTTTCTTTTCGTACCGTTCGGCCAGTAGGGCAAATGCTTCTATGTCCCCTCCTTGGACGCGCCGCGCGATATCTTCGTCGTTTAGCTCTTCCATATGATGGTTACCCCGAATATCAAAAAAGACTCATTAAATCAATACAATAGAAACTTACCATTTATTTCGCCCCCTTTAAAGGAAAACCCGCGCCTTGCGCGGGTTAACCGGTTGCTTGTCAATTGGCGGACCCGCACTCCTCAAAGATCTTGGGAGGGGTGCTGCGCTTGAAATTGCCTCCCTGGCTAGCCGTATAATAGCCGCCGCCTTCAAGCTTGGCGTAGTAGCAGAAAAATTGGGGGTACGCGGCATTATTAAGACCGCAATAGGTGTAATCCTTGCCGCAAACCGGCTTTGCACCGGCTTGCGCCGCCAGCGGGTCTTTGGGTGTTTGGGCAAGCGTATTACCGATCTGTGCCGGATAACCGTTGGGTTTTCCCTGGCAATCGCCTCCGGACAGTCCGCAGGTATAGTATTTGGCATTAGCCGTGAAAACGGCAGTTTGAGCGGCCAGCAATCTTGCCATGTCGTCCATTCTCTGCGCGTCCCGCGCGGCAGCAACAGGGTCGGCTCCGGACGAAGTTGTGGATGCCGGAATCATCGGAGAAACATTGGTCGATGTCGCTGCCAGATTATCGGCCGTGGTGGTCGCCGGGGTCACCGTCAGCCCTGGATCCAAAATTGTCGCCGGTGTTTCATTTTGATTGGGAACTGCCGGATTATTTACCGGCGGCAAGGGATTGGGGTTGGCCACGGGTTCCTTGTAATTCCAAACGATGAAGGCCGCGACGGCCAGCACGACCAGCGCGAATATGCCGATCGAGATCGCCTTGACGGGTATCCGCCTGGTTTTTTTGGCGGTTTCCGGAGTCGTGAAATCATCCTCAATGATAGCCTCCTCTCCTTCCGGCGCTTTTGGACGCGGCAACGGCGGCGCCATCCGCGATTCGAGCGCCACAAACGCATCTTCGATGGCGCGTTCGTCCCAGCCGGCGCTGCGCAACGCCTTCCTGATCATCGGCTGCGGCACGCCTCTTTTGGACTCCTGTTCAACGTATTCGAGCAGTTGTTTTTCCATGAGTATTTGAAAAAGATATTATTCAAGGATATATCCATAATAACTCAAATAAAAAATTGCGCAAAATAAAACCCGCTTTTGAGGCGGGCTTAAAAGTTATCGGTTGATGGTTTTTGGTTTTCGATTTATTTGATCTCCAAAATTTCGTATTCGATACGACTTCCGGGCGCGGCCAAAATCACTTTGCAGCCGACGGTCTTGTCGAAAAGCGCCTCGCCCAGCGGCGATTTATAGGAAATTTTGCCGCAAAAAACATCCGCTTCGTCCGGTCCGACGATCTGGTATTCCTCCTTGGAATCGCCGCAGGCCAAAACTACCGTCACGCCCATCTGCACCTTGCCATTAGCGCATTTATCCACCACCCGAGCGCTGGCAATGATCGATTTAAGTTCCAAAATGCGGCCCTCCATGAACGCCTGCTGCTCCTTGGCCTGGTGATAGGCCGCGTTCTCCCGCAGATCGCCAAAAGAGATCGCGTAATTCAATTTGTCCGCAAGTTCCTTGCGTTTCGTGTTTTCAAGATAGTCCAGTTCTTTTTTCAGCTTTTCCATCCCTTCGGGCGTCAGATAATTTTCCATGATGGTTCTATGATATTAATAAAACTATAACCCTCAATTTACATCAAATTTTTAATTATTCAAACAGGAACACCACCAATAGCAACCATTAAAACATTTTGAAACCCACCGCATAGTAAAAAAAGTAATTATTACCAAGCCAATAGATACAAGATTCCCAATTAAGAAAATAATGAAATTAGCCCTGTTGCAATGATCTTCGAGCTTTTTATTATAAGTGCTATTTTTACTGAATTCCTTTTTGGGCATCCAATAATAATTGCCCGCGGCCTTTATGGTAATCCAGGCGCCAATTATTGTTAAAAAATTGATAATTTTTAAATTGCAGATTGTTAAGATCACGAAATAGAAAACTCTTTCAATCCGACCTAAAATCTTGGGATACTCCGCTAATTTATCCAATTTATATGATTCAACAGATTTTTCTAATTTATCGATTCCGCCTTCACATATTTCCTTTATCTCATCTTTAAAATATTTATCGGCAAATAGAAACCATAAATCCGGTAAAAAAACTGCCAAAAAAAGAAAACAGAAGTAAGCAATATCTTGCGTAGAAAAAATTGTCCGAAAATTCAAAACAACAACTAAACCAACAATTATTAAACAAATAAATGGCAGTGCAATTTCTTTCTTTTTATTCTTAAATTGTCGCCAAATAAAATCAGTATATTTATTCATATTTCATTTTTGCCGCGGAAACACCCGCGAGGCGGCCCGTGGACCAGCATTGCTGGAGGTTGAAGCCGCCGGTCTGGCCGTGGACGTTGATTACTTCGCCGGCAAAAAACAAATTTTTTATTTTGGCGGACCGCATCGTCTTGCCGTCGATCTCCCTGATATCGACCCCGCCGTCGGTAACCATGCCGGCCTCGATATCCAAAACACCCTCCACGTCCAGTTCGATTTTCTTCAAAACTTCGACGATCCGGTGGCGTTCCTCCCTGGTAACGTCGTTGACGGTTTTTTCCGCGTTCACGGATGCCAGCAGGCAAAGCTCGGCCGCCAGTCCCTGCGGCACCAAACCGGCCAAGCAATTGCGCAGGGCGCGGTTGAGGAATTTTTTGAATTCGTCCAAAATTATCCTCTCCAAGGAATCGCGGTCGATCTCGGGAAACATATCCAGCACGATCTTGACCGGCCCCTTGGCCAGCAATTTGGCAATGGCCGCGCTCAAATCGAGGATCACCGGACCGCTTAACCCGAAATGGGTAAACAAACACTCCCCGTTGCGCGAAACGATTTTTTTCCCGTTTTGCGTAATCGTAAAACCGGAGCGCTTCAGACCCACGCCCGCCAGCTTTTTGGGCCAGTCCTGGACGATGCGGACCGGCACCAGCGCCGGCGACAGCTCGATCACCGAATGCCCCAATTCGCGCGCGAAACGGTAACCGTCGCCCGTACTGCCGGTCGCCGGATGGCTCATGCCGCCGGTGGCAATGATATAATTATTGGCTTCGATGGTCTTTTCCGAAGCCAGCCTAACGCTTTTGATGAGACCGGTTTTGGTTTCGAACCCCGTTGCCGCGTCGCCGAACATGATCTCGACGCCGGCTTTTTTCATATCGGCAAGCAACGCCCCCAAAACGTCGCCGGCCTGGCCGCTTTTCGGAAAAACCCGAAGCTTTGCCTCGGTCACGGTTTTGACGCCCAACCCTTCGAAAAATTCCCGTACCGCCGCCGGCCCGAATTCGGAAAACGCGTGAAACAGGAACGGGCCGTT
>JALOQL010000078.1 GCA_025453415.1 Minisyncoccota bacterium | reverse complement strand
TTCGCAATAAATAAGATGCCAGTCTTTTTTGATTCTTGTGGTACGCGCGCCGCTCCCTTCCTGGTGTTCTTTGATTCTTCGCTCCAAATCCGAGGTATAGCCGATATACCAGGGTTTCTCATTGATGTTTTCGAGAATATAGACCCAATACATATTAACCAATTATACAAATCCGGGTACGCCACGTAAAGCACTCGCTCCGCTCGGCCACGTGGCCGCGTGAACTAAAAAATACGGCCGCGTAAAATGAAAAAACTAAAGTTTTTTCATCACGCGGCACCGTGGCAAACAAAAATAGCCTTAAAATGAGGCTATTTTTGTTTGCTTTACGGTGCTGCGGGACTTGGATTCGAACCAAGATAAACGGATTCAGAGTCCGTTGTCCTACCGTTAGACGATCCCGCAACGTAAAAGATTTTCTACTGAAAATCTCACGTTGCTGTCGCGGGGCGCGTAATTGGGATTCACGCGCTTTACGCGACGCAAAACATATTTGAAATTTTATGTTTCAACGTGTCGTATTCTAGCTAATTATGGCTAAACTTTCAAGTGGCGACCGATGGCGATGAGGCTGGAGAACATTCCCAGGCCCGCGCCGATCGCCAACTGGACACCGAAAAGCGGCCAAAGGTTTCGCATGACATTCTGCCAGACATCCATACCCGGCAGGATGGTCGCCAGGAACGGATTGAGATACCAACAAACCGCAAGGGTCACGAACAGCGAAAAGAGCGCCCCCAGGATGCCAAATATCACTCCCTGGACCAGGAATTGCCCCCGGATGAACCAGCGCGACGCTCCCACCAGCCGCTGGATGCCGACCTCGATGCCGCGGCCCCGGATGGCCATGCTCACGGTGTTGAAAGTCACCATCACCGACACCAGGCCCAGGAGGATGAACAGCGACAGGCCCACTTTTTGCGCCCCGGCCGTCAGCGCGAAGATATTTTCGATAACCGTCTTTTTCTCGCTGTAATTGACCTTGTTGACCATGTCCCGGTAATCGTCTCCGGCCAGCAGCGCGGCCACCTGCTCGTATTGCGCCGTGGTCTCGGCATTGACGTTGAGCGACGGCAAAAATGGATTCTCGTTTATCTCCTGCAGCGATTCGAGCAGAACCGGTTCGTTTTCGTGGCGCTTGGTGAACGCCGCCAGCGCCTCGTCCTTGGAAACGTATTCCACCCCGGTCACTCCGGGAATACCGCGGACATTGTCCTGCACTTTCAAAATATCGTCCTGTGAAACGCTATCGTTGAAATATATGGAAATATCGGCCTTCGCCTGCAGGTCATCGATCAAAAAATCGCTTACATCCTTGGCCACAAAAAGCGCCGAGGTCAGCAAAATGGGGATCATGACGATGAAAACGTTGGCCACCGCGATCCCGCCGTCGCGCGCCAGATTCTGCCATCCCAAACCGATTATCCTCTTTAAAGAATTAAACATGAAAAAAAATTTACGATTTAGGATTTATGATTTAGGATTTAAGAATGAATCACAATTCCTAAATCTTAAATCTTAAATCCGTGTTTATCTGGACGTTTTGCGCTAAAGCGCAAAACGGCCGTTGGCTTCGTCGCGGATTATCTTGCCCTTTTCCAGGGTCACCACGCGCTTTTTCAGCTTGTTGACCACTTCACGGTTGTGCGTGGCCAGGAGCACGGTCGTGCCCATTTCGTTGATCTTGAGCAGCAAGCGGAGCACATCCAAAGTATGATAAGGGTCAAGGTTGCCGGTCGGCTCGTCGGCCAATACCACTTCGGGCCGGTGCACGAGAGCCCGGGCGATTGCCGCCCGCTGGCACTCGCCGCCCGAAAGCTCTACCGGCAGATTTTTCTGGCGGTCTTCGAGCTCCACGATCTCCAGGATGCGGGGCACGTCGCGTTTGATTTCGGCGTCGGAGGCGCCGACAACCTTCATTACGTAGGCGATATTGTCGTAAACGTTCATGTTGGGCAAAAGCTTGTAGTCTTGGAAAACCGGGCCCATGTTCCGGCGCAAATTATTCAGCTTGCCTTGGTTCAACCGGAAAATATTCTGGTCCTTGAAAAAAATCGTACCGCTGGTCGGCTTATCCTGAACCAGCATCATCCGGAAGAGCGTGGTCTTACCCGCGCCGGACCGCCCGACCACCGAAACAAATTCTCCCTTTTGTACGCCAAAATTTATCCCATCCAGGGCGACCACGTTGGTTACTCCGGAAGCTTTGGAAGAGTAAATTTTGGTAATGTTGTTGAAATTGATCATGGAGCTCCCCGAATAATTTTCAATTTCCAATTTCCAATTTCCAATGAATGGCCAACTATCCAATTTTCAAACAGGAATACATCAGCATCCGTTTGGTACATTGATACATTGAAAATTCAATGAAAACTGTAAATTGAAAATTGATAATTTATTTAGGGTAACTTAATTTCGGCGTCGATGAATTCATCCAAATTGCCGTCCAGCACGTCGTCGATTTGCGAAGTCTGCACATCGGTGCGCACGTCTTTAACCAGTTTGTACGGATCCATCACGTAATTGCGGATCTGATTGGACCAGCTGGGCGAAACCCGGTCGCCTTTGATCTTGGAAAGTTCGGTCTCGCGCGATTCCCGCATCAGGTGGAATATTTTCATCTTCAGCAGTTCCATGGCGCGGTCGCGGTTTTGTCCCTGCAAACGTTCGGTCTGGCAAGTTGCGAACAGTCCCGTCGGGAGGTGCGTTATCCGCACCGCGGATTCGCGCTTGTTTACATACTGCCCTCCCGGCCCCGAAGACCGGTAAAAATCTATCCGCAAATCTTCAGGCTTCAATTCGATGCTCTTGATATCGCTTGCCGGAAATTCCGGATGCACTTCGACCAGCGCAAACGACGTCTGCCGCAAATGCTTGGCATTGAACGGCGACAGGCGCACCAGGCGATGTACTCCGGTTTCCTTTTTCAGAAAACCATAGGCCCTCACTCCTTTAATATATACCGAAACCTCTTTGTATCCAACCCGGCCCTCGGTAACCCCTTCGCCGAAAGATTCATTCAAAACCGTCATTTTGAAACCCTGGCGCTCGCAGTAGCGGGAATACATCCGCAAGAGCATCGCACCCCAATCCTGGGCATCCATGCCGCCCGCACCCGAATGGATCGTGAGAACCGCATTGGCGCGGTCGTATTTGCCCGACAGGAAGACCAGAATTTCTTTTTCTTCCAGTTTTTTGGCCACGGCATCAATATCGGTTTCAGCGGTATCCTCGGAAAGCATTTCCAATTCCACCTGCAAATCTTCGATGTCGGAAACAGTCTTCTTGAGGTCGGCAAGCTCTTCGGATACAAGCGCCGCTTGTTCGGGAAATCCCCAAAAATCCGGCCGCGTAGTCTGTTCCTCCAACTCCTTTATTTTTTCCTTTTTGACCGGAACGTCAAAGACGGTCCGCCAGTTGGCGGAGCTTAGCCTGCAATTCTTCGACTCGGGTAGCTATGTCCATGGTGTTTCACGAATTACTACACTGCCAATTTACCAAAAATCGCATCAAAAATCAAAAAATATGCGTCCCTATTAAAAAAGATTTGCAGAGATCCCTGATGGATATCTGCCTATGCGGCCGGCTCCCTTCTGAAAAGCATCTGTCCGTCTCCTTCGGCGACAAAGACATATCTTCCCAATTTCGGTAAATTTTGACTCGCTCCGCAATTAACTTCGACGATTTTTAACAGAACCATTTGCGCCCCCTCTTTACAGGAATTTATTTGATAATAAACTCCCGGCGCGAGATTATGGTCCGGCCCCCAGCCCATTCCGGAAGGGCCTACTAGTTTCACTCCCATCGCATTATAGATCGTTACGCTTTTTTCCATATCCGGCATCCAAATCACCTCCATAGACAGAATGCGAATTGTGAGGTCTATATAGCACTATTGCGGATTATTACAAATGAAAATAAGCATCAGGGCAGCAGCAGCGTCGCCAGACCCAAGAACGCCAGGAATCCTAAAACGTCGGTCGCGGTGGTAATGAAAATGGTTGCCGACGACGCCGGATCCTTGCCGATCTTTTTCATAAAAAGAGGGATCAGCGTGCCGAAAAACGCGGCCACCACCAGGTTGACCACCATGGCCATGGCCAGAACAAGCGCGATCGTCACGTCGCGGTTGAGCGCGATCACCACCGCGGCCACGATCAGTCCGTTGATCGCGCCGTTGACCAGCCCCGCCAGCACCTCCTTTTTGAGCGTGTAAAACGGAGCGGCCAGGTCTATCTGTTTGAGCGTGATGCCCCGGACCATAACCGCCATCGTTTGGGTGGCGGCGTTGCCGCCCATACCGGCGATGATCGGCATATAGACCGCCAGCAAAACATACTTCGCAATGGTGGCGTCGAAAAGGCTCACGACAAACGAGGCCAGGAACGCCGTTGCCAGGTTGATGATCAGCCATTTGTACCGGAATTTCACTTTTTGCGCCGCGCCGTCAAAAACACTCTCCTCTTCCGAAACGCCGGCAAAATCGTAAAGGGACTCGCTTTCCTGCTCGCGCAAAAGGCGCAAAACATCGTCCGAATAAATTATACCCAGAACCTGCCCCGTCGCGCCCAGCACCGCCATTTTCGCGTGCGGGTAGCTGCGGAAAATTTCGATGGTTTCGTCCCGGCTTGCCGAATGCGGAATGGTGGTAATTTTCCGGACGTATTTCCGGGCCTTGTCTTTCAGGCGAGCAAAGCCCAGCTCGTGCCCCGGGAGATACCCCAGTAATTCCCCGTTCTCCTTGAGAACGATTATCACCGGCAGGCGGCCGGTCCGCTTTTCATGGATCTTGAATTGCCGCGCCACTTCGGCGATGTTCTCGTTCTCGTTGACCTGGATGTAATCGATGTCCATCAAACCGGCCGCGGTGCTGGGGTCAAACCGCATCAATTTCTCCACGGCGCCCCTGATCTCCCCGTCCAATATCGCCAATAACCGCTTTTGTTTTTCCGTCGAAAAAAGTTGGAGGACATCGGTGGCCTCGTCGGGATCCAGATGGGCCAGCATCTCGGCCACGTCGGCGTTAGTCATTTTGGACAACAGCTCGTAAACAACGTGCTTGCTCAAAATCAAACAAGCCTGCGCCTGCAGGTTCGGAGGAAGCTCTCTGAAAATCTCACGCCGCCTAGCGGGTTGCTGGGTTTGGATATTGTCCGTTTTCATTTCCGTTGATCGAAATTTACGCCTTAACTTAAGTATAAACGCAAAAACAAAACCGGACAAAAAATTCCGGATACTTTGATCCGTTTTCTTGGAACCGGGATGATTGGTTTATATGATGAGCCGAGAAGAGGGGTCGAACTACGTCCCCTGTGGGATGCTTCGTTTATTTGATGAGCCGAGAAGAGGGGTCGAACCTCCGACCTGCGGTTTACGATACCGCCGCTCTACCAACTGAGCTATCTCGGCATAATGCTGTCAATGGTAACGTCAAAATTTTAACACAAAATATGAAAAAATAAAGGGCCCGACCTGCAACCGCTTAAAACACCTTGTCAAACAAAAAAGGATTACGAATATTTTAAAAAAGTTAATTTCTTTAAGTTTGTTCGAAATCCACCATTTTCGCCTCACCCTCAAGACCGAAATTATCCTGATGTTCGTTTCGGCATCGATTGAAGGCAATGTTCCAATAATCCCTGCCATCTCTCTCGTGAAACCGTGCCACCATCCGCGATCCAAGCCTATCTGTCCGTCGGCCGACAAGGAATATTCGTAACTTCTAAATAAGTCCGCCAACCCGTCTAAAGAGTCCTTATCCAACCTATGCGTTAACCGCCAAGAACGGAGTTTTCCCATGTTTCCCTCAAGAAGAATCTTGAGCAACTTCTCCGCCTTTACCTTATCGATGTGATATTCTTCGGCCAGCTGGCCAATAACTACTTCTATTCTTTTCTTTTCGTCCTCCTCTTTCTTTTGCCGTGATTCTTCTTGGATTATGGCCGTCTTTTCGCGCACGATCTGAGCTTGAGCTTCCACTTTTGATTTAGCTTCCGGAACTTTTTGGATTATTAGTGATAATGCCTCCGGCTCCAGTTGCGACTTTTCG
>JALOQL010000077.1:2441-12464 GCA_025453415.1 Minisyncoccota bacterium | reverse complement strand
AACCCCCGGAAATCCGGGGGTTGGACCCCCGCAAGAAGCAGTTTAAGGGATTTTTAATTGTATAATTGCGATAATAAAAGCCAAATTAATTACTTTAGGTTCAAGGCGGTCAGCCATCCATCCGCGGGGGACGGGGATTCGCCGAAAAGCCGAGGGCGATGATATGGCGCTGATACCTTTCAGGGGCAGATGGGACATTGACCGGTGGTTTGACGACGATGCTTGGCCGGAATGGCCGTCGATGAAACTGGTCAAGATGCCCGATGCGCCCAAGATCGACGTTTACGAAAAGGACGATGAGGTGAAGATAAAAGCCGAATTGCCCGGATTCAAATCCGACCAGATATCGGCAAAAATATCGGACGGGATGCTGGTGATCGAGGGCAATCGCGAGGAGAAGACCGAGGAAGAGGACAAAGACAAAAAATACTGGAAAAAAGAGATCAGCCGGGGATACGTGAAGCGAATCGTAGCCCTGCCGGTCGATGTCCAGGAAGATAAAGCCCAAGCCTCGTTCAAGGACGGCATCCTGCGCATCAGCGTGCCCAAGGCCGCGTCGCGGCTTGAGGAGGAAAAGATCAAGAAGATTGAGATTAAAAACGAATAAGCCGGCCATCAAGAACAAATTGCGTCGCGAAATTCCGGGCGGGGCGACCCGCCCGGAAAAACGCAGCCCAAACACTCGAATTTGTTGAGGATTGACCTCAAAATTCCTTAGAGGGTCTGTTGCCGAATTAGCTTCAACTGCAATTTCCATATTTCGGCTGCGCCAAATTCGTCAGTCGTCGGCAGACTTTAGCTTAAAGTATGTCTCCTCCCTCCTCATTTGGCTCGCTCAAAATCTGAAAATTTCGTTCTGAAGCTAATTCGGCAACAGACCCTTAGAGGTCAAACCTCCACAAATCCGAAAATAAAAATCTAATAAAAATAACCAAAAAAAGATATGGCAAGAACAATCGGTATCGATTTGGGAACGACATTGTCGGAAATGGCCGCCATCGTCAACGGCGAGCCCAAAATACTTGATAACAAGGAAGGGTCGCGCCTGACGCCTTCGGTCGTGGCCGTGACCAAGACCGGCGAGCGCCTGGTGGGGGTTTTGGCCAAGCGCCAGCAGATCACCAATCCCAAGAACACCCTGTTTTCGATCAAGCGCCTTATCGGCCGGCGGTATACCGATCAGGAGGTGCAGCGCGACAAAAAGCTTTTGCCTTACGAGATTCGCGAGCGGGCCGAGGACGGCGGCGTGGAAGTGAAGATGGGAGAAAAATGGTACGCGGCGCCCGAGATTTCGGCCATGGTCCTGCAGAAATTGAAGCAGGATGCCGAAGCGAAGCTGGGCGAGCCGGTGACCGACGCGATCATTACCGTCCCGGCATATTTCGACGATTCGCAGCGCAAGGCCACTAAGCTGGCCGGCGAAATCGCGGGTTTCAACGTGAAACGCATCATCAATGAACCCACGGCCGCGGCGCTGGCCTACGGTCTGACGAAGAAGAAGAACGAACAGGTGCTGGTCTACGATTTTGGCGGCGGAACCTTCGATATTTCCATTTTGGACATTTCGGCCGATACGGTCGAGGTCAAAGCAACCGGCGGCGACAACCACCTGGGAGGCGATGATGTCGACCAGCGCTTGATCTCGTGGCTGGTAGACGAGTTTAAACGGGACAACGGCATCGATCTTGCCAAGGACGAGCTTTCGCTCCAGCGCCTGAAAGAGGGAGCCGAGCGCGCCAAGATCGAGCTGTCCACGGCGATGGAGACCGAGATCAACCTGCCGTTCATTACCAGCGACGCGGCCGGTCCCAAGCATCTTTATTACAAATTGACCCGCGCCAAGCTCGAAGACCTGATCCGCGACCTGATCGACCGTTCGATAGCTTTGGTAAAACAGGTACTGTCCGATGCCAAGCTGGCGACTTCGGATATCGAGGAGATCGTGCTGGTGGGCGGCCAGACGCGCATGCCTTTGATCGTCGAGGAAGTAAAGAAACTTTTCGGCAAGGAGCCCAACAAATCGATCAACCCCGATGAGGTGGTGGCGATCGGCGCGGCGGTGGAGGCCGGCATCTTGCAGGGCGAAGTGAAGGATGTGTTGCTGCTGGACGTGACCCCGCTTTCCCTGGGCATCGAAACCATGGGCGGCGTCAATACGGTTCTGATCGCGAAGAATACCACGGTGCCCACGGCCAAATCGCAGGTATTTTCGACGGCCAGCGACAACCAGACCTCGGTGGAGATTCATGTCCTGCAGGGAGAGCGGCCGATGAGCGCGGACAACAAAAGTCTGGGCCAGTTCATCCTGGACGGCATCATGCCGGCGCCCCGCGGCCTCCCGCAGATCGAAGTGACCTTTGACATCGATGCCAACGGCATTTTGAGTGTGACTGCCAAGGACAAGGCCACGGGCAAGACCCAGACCATCCGCATCGAAGGATCGACCGGCATTTCCAAGGAAGAGGTGGAGCGTATGAAGCGCGAGGCCGAGGCCAATGCCGAAAGCGACAAGAAAAAACAGGATTTGATCACGGCGCGCAACCTGGCTGATAATCTCATTTATACCGCCGAAAAAGCCATGCGCGATGCCGGGGAAAAGCTTTCTGCCGACACGAAGAAAGGAATCAACGACAAGATCGATGCCTTGAAAAAAGTGAAGGATGGCGATAACATGGATGACATAAAGGCGAAAACCGACGACTTGTCGCAGACCCTTTCCAAAGCCGGGGCACAGCTCTATCAGCAGCCTGGGGCGTCGGCAGGTTCAGGACAAGGCCCGGCGGGAGATCAGCAAAACCCGAACCAGGAAGGGCAAGGCCCTTCGGCAGGCTCAGGGCAGGGTCCGGAAGAAGGCGAGTTCAAAGAAAAATAATCAAATTTCAATTAGGCGGTCCGTTCCGCTTCAAGTTCAAGCGGAGCGGACCTTGCCTTTAATCAATGGCAAAGGACTATTACAAGATTCTCGGGGTTGAGAAAGGCGCGACCGCGGACGACATCAAAAAGGCGTACCGCAATTTGGCGCACAAATACCATCCCGACAAGGGCGGCGACGCCGAAAAATTCAAGGAGATCAACGAGGCCTACCAGATTCTCTCAGACAAGGACAGGCGTTCGCAATATGACCAGTTCGGCAGCGCGTTTCAGGGGCAGGGGCCCGGCGGTTTCGGCCAGGCGGGCATGGGCCAGGATGGTTGGTTCTGGGGCAGGCCGGGAGCGGAGTTCGACGTGCAATTCGACGACCTTGGCTCAATGGTGGAGGAGATGTTCGGTTTTGGCGGCCAGCAGCAGCAGCGGAAGCGGCGCGACAGCAAAAGGGGCAAAGATATCCACGTGGACGTGGAAGTGACCCTGGAGGAGGCGTTCATGGGCACGAACAAGGAATTTGCCGTGGCCAAACACAATGTTTGCCCGCGCTGCGAAGGCAAGGGCGCCGAGCCCGGCACCAAGATCAACGAGTGTTTTTCGTGTCGCGGCACCGGCCAGGTTCAGCAGATAAAAAGGACTTTCTTGGGTTCGTTTACGCAATACACGGTTTGTCCGGAATGCCGCGGTGAAGGCTATCGGCCCGAGAAGCCATGCAATGTATGCCATGGTGAAGGCAGGGTGAAAGAGGAAGAAACAATTAAAATTTCCATACCCGCGGGCGTGGACAACAACCAGGTTATCAAACTGGAGCAGCGGGGCGAGGCGGGCCGCAAGGGCGGCCGTCCGGGAGACATGTTCGTGCGGATTTTCATCAAGGCGCATCCGGTGTTCGCGCGCAAGGGCGACGACCTGTATGTCGAGAGAAAGATCGGCATGGCCCTGGCCACTTTGGGCGGGGAACTGGAAGTGCCCACGATCGAGAGCAAGGAGATCGTTTTGAAGATCCCGGCCGGCACCGAGGCGGGTAAAGTTTTCCGCGTGTCGGGCAAAGGCATCACGCGCTTCAACGGATTCGGCCGCGGAAACATGTACGTGACCGTGGAAATCGCCGTGCCCAAAAAGCTGAGCAAAAAGCAGAAAGACCTGCTGGAACAGCTTAAACGCGAAGGATTGTAAAAATTAGACAAAATAAAACCGGCGCCACGCCGGTTTTTTGATAATAAAGCAATTGGAGTATAATAAACCAATAATTAAAAAGCGCAAATAGCTAATTCATTATGGTAGATTCCTCACGGGGTTTTTCTATATTATGGAGAATCTTAATCGTCCTGATCCTGACGGCGGGCGCGGCGATTTTGAGTTATTGCATGGTTCGAATATCAAACAAAGAGGTAAAAACGCCGACAAATAAAGATGTCGTTGTCCATATTGACGAAAAACCCTTATCGCAGGATAAAAACCAGGCGTCAGAGTTTGTTTCCAGCACCACAAGCGGCCGAACAGAGAAGAGACAGTCGGTTGATGTCGGAGTGGTGATTATTAAATATGCCGATACCATAATTCCGCCTTTGGTGCTCTGCCGGTGGAAAACCGGCGAAGAATCGCTTGCATTTGAAAAATGCTTCGATATCAATGTCGGAGGCGATGGTGAAATCGTGGGAACATATTCCTTCGTTGATCTGATTACCGATAAAGCAAATAAAGATATTAGTTTGGGCCGCAACAATATACGTTCGATATATTATTTGGAAGATTATTTCCATGAAGCAGCAAAAAAATACAATATTGACTACCAAATTAATTTAAAATACGCCGGCATTTTTAATATTACCACGCCGTTGCCACCGGTGAATCTTCGTGCGAGCCAGTCGGGTTATTTAATGAATGATGTCGACGCTTTTTTGGAGAAAATTAAAAAGGAAACCAGAACCTCGTCTTTTGACAATCTGATAGTGATCTTTTTAAATGACCAGGATTTCCAAACCAGGGGTCCGGAATACCAGTTTGCCTCTTTTGCCGCTACTTGGAAGAATACTATTATCCAAAATTTTAGGGTTGCCACGGATCTGCTTGACCAAAGCCAATACGTTGATGTTTTGGCGCATGAATTCGGCCACATTAACGGAGCCAGCGACCTGTATTTGGAGCCATGTCCTAAGGGCAAAAATTGGGTTTGTTGCCGTGACCCAGAAGGCATTCCGGAACCGTTTAAATCGCCCAAATATCCCCAGAAAAGGGCTTGCTTGATGTGCCCCATAAAAATACTGGGGGCTGACGGCGAAGGCCAATATGCAGGGCTTAACGAAAGAGATATTTGCGATGCGACAGCGAAAGAGATCGTCCCCGCAGGTAGCCGCCGGAATGCGGGGATGAATGATACAACTCTTGCCGCGAGCACGCGGCAAGCTATTTGCGGGACGAACAGGCCCGCAAGACTCAAGGGAAACCCCGGGTGGAGGCGAAGCCGGAACCCGGGGAGGAGGTCATTCATTTTAAATGGATTCACTATCAATCCCGCGATAACAAACGATTAACGGCCAGTTTCGCTTAAGTAGATGCATTACCCTTTAAATGATTTTGCCATAAAGCAAAACCAAGAAGTGATATTTGGGAAGGTTTTTGAATCCGCGCGGCAATTGGGATAAAATGAATCAATGAATAAAATAATGGGAATCAAACAACGCTACCGCCAATTGGTCGAGAAATCATCCCAAAGATCGCTGAAGATCAATGCGGTAATCTTCGCGGTTTTATGGACGATCTATATCATTGCTTCATGCGCCCTTTGTTTGTTATTCGGATACGGAGATTTCGGGGGAGGAACCATTGCCCTGATCTTTTTTTGCCAATTATTCTATATAGCTTTTGGTTTGGCGGTACTGGCCAAATGGGCGGTTTATCGCATCCGCACCAAGGGCCTGCCGATAAAGTTCTATCCGGCTATTGCGCTGAAACTTACGCTCGTTCCTCAAGCAATGGCTTTATTTTTTTACTTTTTGATCAATTGGATTGTGTTGTCCATCGATTACCTGGCGGAACTGGCTGATTCCGAGAGCATCTATTCGTGGAGTGCGCCCTTCGCGGGCATTTTTGCGCTTATAGTCCTGATTGCGGCGTTTGCCGCACTGATCGTTTCGGCCGTTTTATACCTTAAGGGCTTGGTAATTTTTTCAAAGAAAATTTTCGAATTGCAAACCTTCGAGCCGGCGCGAGGGCGGTTTTGGGGGAGAGCGAGGGGCGCGGCGCTGTTCTGGGTATTTTTCATTGCCGGTCTGGCGTTGGTCATTTGCGGCCTTACGGTGGTCCAATCTTTTTATAATCTGGTCGGCGGATTTTCCCGATCGATACTTTGCTCCGCCGAACGGGAGTCCGCCTTTTGTTCATGGCTCGACCGCCAGTGCTGGGCTGTGGTCGAAGGATACCGAAAGGACGATTGTTATTTTATAATGGCCCAGGAAAAACGCGATCCGGTAATTTGTGAAAAGATTGCCGAAGGCAAATATGCGGATTCCTGCCGGTTCGGTTTAGCGTATGACGAGGCGGTGGAAAAAAAAGACCTTTCGGTTTGCGATAATAAAATTTACGATACCGGCAAGAAAGACGTTTGCTATAATGCTGTTGCTCGGGCAACCCGCGATTGGTCGATCTGCGATAAAATTACGACTCAAAAAAGCAAATGCTCCTGCTACGGGAAAAAGGCGTTTGCCCTGAAAGACCCTTCCCTTTGCGAACAGTGCAACGACGACGAAATATTCACTAGTGATTACGCGGATTGCTACTATCAGATCGCAAGGGAAAATCAGGATCCGTCGATTTGCGGCATGGTCCAGAGGCCGGAAGGCAAGTGCATGTGCTATGAAAACGTTGCCGAAGACCTGAAAGACCCTTCCCTTTGCGAGCAGTGTCGTGATTGCGCCGATTGCAAGGCTACCAATTACGAAGAATGTTTATCGGATGTTGCCCAAGTTAAACGGGACCAATCGATTTGCGGCGCGATTCAGGATCAAAACACAAAAGATGATTGCTATTATTGGGTGGCCGACCGCAAAAATGACGCTTCCGTTTGCGATGCCATTTTGGACGGATTCGAGCAAGGCAAATGCCGCCGCAATGCCGTTAGACGGTAACAGCTATTGGTGCCTTGATCTACCAAGGCCAACCCGTGGCAATCCAATATTAACAAACCGGCTAGTGAGGCTGTCTAAAAACCCATCGTGAAACTCCGAGTTCTTAGACGGCTTCCTCAGGCGTTTTTGTAAAAAGCTTAAATGATCGAGTTGTAAAAACTGCCGAGGGCGGCCCTGGGCAGTTTTAACGCATTATCCGGCCATAATCGGCGGAACTATTGAAAATAATCACCCGGAAATTTTAAAATTCCGAGCTTTACCAAAGCGAGGATTGCCGATGTGTAAATTATCGAGATCAGCAAGTCTTTAAGGAACTCTTTTTTCGCGTATTTCTTCTCGGTTTTTGAAAATATTTCCGAAGCGCCCTTGTGTATCAGGATGAATCCGAGAATATTGGTCCCCCAATAAGCGATGATCATGGCGGGGAAAAACAATGATTTGGAAATTAACCCGAACAAAAAGCCGAACGCATAGGCAATTGGAATATTGACCAATATGTCATTCCACCAAGATAGCGGCGACAATATATAGCCGACCGTTGCCAGGACTCCGCCTTTTATTTTTTGTTTGATCATATGAAAATATGGAGCAAAAATATCGGCTGGTGACCCGAGAGAGGGTTATCGATTGGGCGGATCAATTGAACAAAACGTCAAAGCCTAGTCCGCGGATCCCGTCGATAAATACATAAGTGGCGACAATTCCCGCGGCTATGGCGCCGATGATTACGTATTTATATTTTCTGACCGGTTTTACGACAAGGCTCATCCCGGCGAACAAGACGATTGCCGGCGGAAGTAAGATAATAATAACAATCGCGCCCAATCCGGCAACCAAGCTGCAGAGAAATGATACGGCAAACCATACTGTCAGGAAAATATCTATCCCGAATATAAAATCAATAATTTTGTCTTTGTATCTTTTGTTGGTCCTGCCCAGATTTCCCATTCCATCGATGGCACCGATCAGCAATAAACCCAGAACCGCCATTATGGAAAAAACCTTTACGAAATCGCCAAAACTAATATCTTCGAACATGATTAAAAGTGGTTAATTTCCGTTATTGATTGATTATAACGAAATATACGGCAATCGGAAATAATTTTGGGAAGAGGCGTGTTATTGAGGAGAAATAAATTAGAATTGCCGAGGTTAGAATTGCCGAGGTCTGACCTCGGCAATTATAAAAAGTTGATTGCAAGGTCGATATTCTCAGCGACTGATCTCGGCGTTACAGTATAACGAAAAAGAGGCCGCTTGGCCTCTTTTTCGTTTTACGTCGCATTGTAAATCAGGGAACGAAATTATCAAGGAATTGGACCAATGGGCGGGATCAAAAAAATTAGTCGAATTTGTATTTTAATTTTCGGTAAGTGTTTTGCAGTTGGATTTTTAATTCTTCGTGGCCTTTGCCGCCTTTCAAGAATAACTCACGACGCTTAGCGTCGCGAGAGGAGATATACGCTTCGTAATGCATCAAAACTAACGGCCGGCGATTTTTCGTTGCCGTTACAAATCCTTTATTATGACTCTCGATCCTTTGCTTCAAATCAGACGTATAGCCAATATATAGCTTTCCATCGCCTTCGCACAGCAAAATGTAGACGTAGTACATAATAATCGACGCTTAGCGTCGGCTTAATTAATAAATCAAATTCGTGGTGGCCCGCTGAGCGGGCCTGCAACCACGCTTAGCGTGGTGCCCCCAGCAGGATTCGAACCTGCAACTAACTGCTTAAAAGGCAGCTACTCTACCGTTGAGTCATGGGGGCAAACTTTGCGAACAGAGACCAGTATAGCACCGAACAATTAATTTGTCATCCCCGGTCGGAAAAGCGGTTTTTTCCGGTTGTGCTAGAATGAAGCAATTATGCCGTCATCCATCAAAGAACTGATAGAAAAAAACGCATCCCGCCCCGCAATTGCACGGGTTTGGCAACGATTCGCGGAAATCTCGAAAATACCGCGGCTTTCAGGTAATGAAGCGGGCGTGCGGGATTATTTGGTTGGGTTTGCCCGCGACCGAAAACTGGCGCACGAGATCGATGCGGTTGGCAATGTTTTAATAGAAATTCCGGCAACTCATGGCTGGGAAAATGTATTCGGCGCGATTTTGCAGGCGCACATGGACATGGTTTGCGTGCATGACCAAGGTTTTCCCGACCCGGCGGTCAAAGGGGTGGTGCCGCTCGTTGATGAGGCCAAGGAATGGGTTTATGCCCGGGGGACGAGTTTGGGGGCGGACAATGCCATCGGCCTGGCAATTGCGCTGGCGCTTGTCGACGATCCGGAGATTACGCACGGGCCGTTAAAAATCATGGCGACCGTGGATGAAGAACAGGGATTGCAGGGCGCGTCGAAAATTTCTTTTAAAGATCTTGATACCGGCAACGACAAATATCTGATAAACCTGGATTCGGAGGACTTTGGCGAAGTTTATATCGGTTGCGCCGGCGGCGGCGACAGCGTGATATCTTTACCGATCGAGCGGGAAGCGATTTCAAATAAAACTATTTTGGGTTTAAAGCTGGAGGGGTTGGCCGGCGGTCATTCGGGTATGGCCATTGCCAATGGCGGGAAAAACGCGATCAAGGAAATGGCAAGAATTTTGCGCCAGCTGCACGGCCATGCCGAATTCCAAATAGTTAGTCTCAACTCGGGCGAGCGGCGCAACGTCATCCCGTCGAGCGGTGTGGCGGTGGTGGCGGTGGACCATCACCTGGTCGCGGAATTTACCGCCAAGGCCGAATCGATTTCGAAAGATCAGGCGGTGACGGATGAGCAAATCAAGGTCTCGGTTGAGCGTTTTGAAGGCGTCGGGAGCGGGTCTGGGATGCTGACCCGCCAAACGACCCTGACCTTGATCGAGATACTATCGAAGTTGCCGCACGGGGTCATCCGCTGGGATGAAAAAATAATCGGATTGCCCATGACGTCGACAAATCTTGCCACGGTGTCCACGGACGATGAAGAAATGTTGATTTCGCTGATGTCACGCAGTTCGGTTACCGATGAGCTGGAAAGCGTAAGG
>JALOQL010000077.1:0-2430 GCA_025453415.1 Minisyncoccota bacterium | reverse complement strand
GCTTCGATCGGGACGGTTTCAAAAGAGCATGGGGCGGCGGTAAATCACGCGAACGCTTACCCTGGCTGGAAACCGGATCCGGAAAGCCGTTTGTTGGCGGCGTCCAAAGGAGCGTTTTCCCATTTGTTCGGCAAGGACATCAAGATTTCGGCAACCCATTGCGGGTTGGAGTGCGGCGTGATTGCCGGCCATCCGAAATTTGCCGGCATCGACGCGGTTTCACTGGGTCCGACGATCACCGACCCGCACTCGGTGCGCGAAAAACTGGACATCGCTTCGGTTGCGGCGACATATGACATGACGAAGGATATTTTAAAGCGTTTGGCGATTAATGCAGAAATAATACAAGCCAATGCTAAAATGAAAACATGAACACGATAAAAGTGGTCAATATCAAGTGCGGCGGGTGTGAAAACAGCATTCTCCGGGCGCTGCAAAAGGCGGGGATGTCCAATATCAAAATTGACATTCCGAATCAAACGGTGGCCTTTGACGGCGACGCGGCGATCGCGGAAAAAATATTATCGTCGATGGGCTATTCCAAAGCCGACAGCCCGGAAGCGAAAAGTTTTTTAAAGAAAGCCAAATCCTACGGTTCGTGCATGGTTGGTCGCATCAAAAAATGAATCGAAAACAAAAAACTCCGCCGTTCGGCGGAGTTTTTTAATTCCAGATTAGAAATTGAAATCGCGGCCTTCGCGGAAGCCTTCGAAATTGCTGACATTGCACGATTTGGTCGCGGTCTTGAACGCGTCCCAAGCGGCTTTGTCCGCTTTGCGGTAGGCATCGCGGCATTCCTTTTCCGTTTTGTCGAAAGCTTGCCAGGCGGTGTTGATGGCCGCGTTGCGGTCTTTGTTTATCGCGATTCCCCACGCCGTTTCGAGCGCGGTTTTGCGCGCGGCAAACGCGGTTTTCTGGCATCCGGTCAAGGTATCGAACGCCGTGGCGATAGTCCCTTCGCGGGTCGTCACCGCGGTTTTGACGCAACCCAAAGCGGTCGCGTCGGTGGTTGTAGTGGCGCTGCTATTTGTGCCGCCGTTCTGTAATTTTGTGAGTTGGTCCTGGAGCTGTTTGATCATGGCCTGGAGCTTGGCGACCTGGTCGCCGCTCCGGTTGCCGACTCCCTTCATCATCTCGCTGACTCCCTGGCCGATGCCATTATATTGGTGGTTCTGTACCATCGGATGGGTGGTCGAGGCATTTTTTTGATCAGCGGTTGCCATTGCGTTTCCGGCAACAATCGCGATCGCCAGAACCGCGATTGAGAATGCTGCGATAGTTTTCTTTGTGTTCATCATGTTCTTTTTTTGGATTAATTCTTTGGATTAATTTTATTGTTGGTGGAAGAAATCAGATTCGACCTTTTGCCGTTTAACAGACCTAATTCCGGCAAAGTGTTGCCGGAATTCATTATAAATTAATTATAATTCCCGGGGCTTTTTTGTGCAACCGCCGCCATTAATGGCATTTTGGCCCCTATTTGTTATAATTACCGAACAAAAATATGAAAACAATACCTTTGGTCGTTATCGCGTCCGCAGTCATCGCGATATCATTGTACGTATTCTACCTCCGCAATGAAAACAAGTTGCCGGAAGGCGGCCAGGTGCGGGAAATCTCTCTTTATTATTACAATCCGGCGCGGGATTTGGACGATATGGGCAATATCGCTTGCGGCCGGGAAGGGCTGGTGGCGGTGCCGCGCGAAATCCCGGTTACCCAAACGCCGATACAGGACGCGATCCGGCTGTTATTGGCCGGCCGAACCACCGACAAGGAGAGGGAAGCGGGAATCACAACCGAATTTCCGCTGGCGGGTGTCAAAATGAAGGGCGCGAATTTGAAGGATGGCGTCTTGACCCTGGAATTCGCCGACCCGCAGAATAAGACGAGCGGCGGCGCCTGCCGCGCCGGCATCCTGTGGTTCCAGATCGAAGCCACAGCCAAGCAGTTCCCAGAAGTAAAAGAAGTGCGCTTCATCCCCGAAACCATTTTCCAACCGTAAACGATTCTTTAAAGTATTTTTGAAATAAAAAGAGACTCATATTTTAGCTGATCGGCCTGATTTTTACCAGTTGGCCTGGTTCTTTTCCGCAAATATCTTGATTATGCGGAAAACTTATTTCAGGTCCGGAGCTAAGAGCCTCGCCGCCACATTTGCGGCAGATTGTAAGCGTTTGCTTGGCGAAGAAACTGGTTGTTTCTTTGCCTAGCGGGTTGGTGTGATATACCGACAAGATTTTAATGTCTCCCATATCCATTTTAATCAACCAGGTATATATTAATGATTTTTTAATTTGGGTCAAGCCTTCAAAATTATTAAATATTATACCGAGGTAGACCCCGGCTTTAGCCGGGGAACCGATGGGATGAGGAGGCCGGAGGAAACCTCCTCCGGTCGCCGCCCGGGGTGCAGACCCCGGGAGGCGA
>JALOQL010000076.1 GCA_025453415.1 Minisyncoccota bacterium | reverse complement strand
AACCAGGTCACCTTGTGAGTGCCGTCGGTGTTCATCAGGTTGTTCTCGTATTCCTGATAATTTGCCGCGCTGCTCACTGCCGCCTTGAATTTCACGTAATCTGTTCCATCCGGGTCTTTGATGCCCATATCGTCTTGCCACACGCCCATCTTAATGCGAGTGCTGCTGCAATTGCGAACACTGGCACCATTCACCGCCGGAGTCATCGCCCAGGTGGTGTTGCCCGCCACTTCCTGCCAAAGACCGGTCTTCACCTTGCCATAATCAATCCCGGTAAAGTCAACATCAAACGCCTTGCTCTCAAGGTAGGTCATCTTGTTGTTCAGGATCTGGCTGTTGTAATCCGAGGTATCGTTGGCCCAAACATTCACATTATAAATACCGCTGGGATCCTCATAGGACATGGTAAAATCGCAGCAATACATATAAGCCGTTTCCTTGGGCAACAGTCCGCCCTGCGCATCGTCGCAGATGTTGGCATAGGTATATCCCTGGCCAAAAACAGGCAAATTGTTATTCAAATTCTTGATCTTGTTGCAGAACAAATCAATAGTCTTCGCTTTGTCGGTGATCTTGGTCATGGTACATTCGCGCACCATCTCGCCACAAGTGCCAACCTCACGTTTCTGGCCGGTAACCGGGTCCACATGGGAAGCACCAAGTTTTACCGCCTCTGGATAGTAGACATCGCCATAAACATTCTTGATATCGTTCTTGCCGTTCGGATCGGTCACAATACCACAAATGCTCACAGTTTTATTCACACCGCATTGAGCCGAAGGGGCAAACTGCGCGCTGGCAACCGTTTGCTCGTCGGTTCCGGTCATGTTTACCATAGGACCGTCCATTTCCCATTTTGCCGCCACGATCGGGGCGCTGGCTTGGGGCGTGCCACCATCCTGCTCAAGTCTCGTGGTAACGTTCGACGCAGATACGGTTGTCGCGTAAGCGGAAACCGGACCGGCAACCAAAGCAATCAAAGATAAGGCTGCTACAAATTGCTTCATCATATGTTTCGTTTTTGTTTTATTTTTTTGCGGGTTTTTAGTAAATCCGCGAAACTTGTTAGATATCCTACTTTTCCATTCCCGATATTGAGTCTTGGTCGTTGAGAGCAAACCTCGACAGGTCTGTTGAGGTTTCCCTCAACAAAAACCTTTTCGCAATATCGGACACGGAATTTCGGATAAATCCCGGCCGACCATTCTTGCGGAACGCGCTGCTAACCGCGTTTCGCACCTTCCCCATCTGCCGGTGCGGCGTAGCCTCGACAGCCCGTTCGCATCAACATATAGAGTGCGGGTCGCGGTTTTCCTCCCCAGGAAGCGCGATCCGAACTCTAGAGTTTATCTGGTTATTGCGTAATTGCCGAGGTCAGACCTCGGCGGTTACGCCGCGGACTGACCTCAAACTCAAATACATAGTACTTGGTCATTCCACTACGGATTGGGTCGTGGTCGCGCCGTCCGTGATTTCGGTTTCGGGTTTTACGTCCATCACCCCTTCTTTATTATCGGCATCGGTCGAATTTTCGTTCGGCGCGCCGCCAACGCACCCGTCCACAGGGGCGGCTACGGCATCGATTTCCATTTTCCCGCTGAAATTGATCGCATTTTGCCCGTCCAAAGGCGGGAAAGCCAAAACCTTGACCGAGAGATCGATATCCATTGATTGACCCAAGCCAAACACTGCGGGCATCACAACCGTCTCGAAAGGCGTGTAATTGACCCAGGACGCGTCTGTGGCGTTGATTCGAGCTCCATATCGGACATTGTATGCATCCCCGGTCTTGCCAAGCCCCATGTCATCCTGCCATAAAGAAAGTTTCGCGGGCACATTGCCCACGTTGCGCACCATCGCTTGCGAGATCGTCTCGTCGGCGACCGTTTCGGTGTTTTCCTTGACCTTGCCGTAATTAACGGTGTCAAAATCCAAATCGAGCTTGGCCAGCGGCAGATAGCTGAATGAGGAAGTCGTCAAGTCGCTTAGAACTCCGGCGGTATCCTTGACGATCACCGACGCCTCATAACTGCCGGCGACATCGTCATAGGCCAGCTCCTGGTCGCAGCAGTAAACCGCCGCGGTCTCGGCCAATAATTTGCCGTCGCTGGCGCAGAAGTCGATATAATTTTTTCCAGGCGCGTACTGCGGCAAGGTAGTGTTATTTTTTTGGATCTTTTCGCAAAGCAGGTCAAAGCCCGCTTCCTTGTCCAATTTTTGCATTTTGCAGACTTTTCCGGCCAGTTGGCCGCATCCCGTCCGGTTTTGCGCGTCGCCCGTTCCGAATGACGCGGTTTTTGGATAATATATTTGGCCGTAAACGCCTTCAATGTCGACCAATGGCCGCCCGCCCGCGACGCCGCACATTTTTATTTGCTTGGAAACCTGATATTCCCCGGACGGCTTGAATTGCGCGAATTCGGCCACGCTGTCATCGGTCCCGTCCGGAGCCATTTGCCAAACCGCCGCAACGGAAAATTCGGATACCGCGCCGAACTCGAACGTCGTTGACGCGCTGGCGCCGTCTTCATTTGCCGCGTCTTCGGTGGTCGTTGCCGCTTCCGCCGTGCTCGTCGCGGTCTCGTCCGTGCTTGTGGCGGCCGCGTCCGCAATCGTGGTTGACGCGTTGGCTTCGCCGTCCGCCAATAATTCAATCGGTTCGGTGGTGGTTACCGCCTCCAAAGTGCTTGTTGCCGGGCCGTCGCCAACATTCGCGGCCGGTTCGGTGCTTGTCGCCGCGGATTCTTGGGTTGTCGTGGCCGCGCCCTCGATGGTCACAGGAACCAGGGGTTCCATAAACGGCTTCGTAGTGCTGGCAGATGTTTCGGCCGCGGCCAATTCCACGCCGATTTCCTCGGTCGTGGTCGCGCCGTCATCAGCCACGGCGCATAAAGGCGCCATCACCAAAAATTGCAAAGCGATTATTAAATATGTGGCGATAAATTTGCGCATATTTATCAATAGTTAATGAATGATAGGACAGTATTCATTAATTTAACATTAATTTTTCTCGGCCACGTACCAAAAAATGGAGCACGCACGCGGGTTTCCAACAGAAAACCGAGTTCGTGTTCCATTCATTTGGCCATGGCAAATCGTAATCGCAGAAAATACGGATGTTGTCATACTTCCATTGTCCCCTCCCATGGACAATCAATTAGCTACACAACTATCTTATCCCAACAATATTATTAAAACAATGTCATACCGATGACCGCTGGCAAAGTGGTATCATTGTAACAAAGGCAAAAATCCCGTCAATCTTGCGCCCGCCGCAATTTTATTTTTTAATATTGACTTATTTCGATGAGCTCCCCGGCTGGCGCCAAACCTGCTTCATTCGGCTGCATTGCCAGTGATTTCCACCGTTTGGCCTTCGGCCGGCGCGGGCGAACCGTTGTCATTTGCCGTCTCCAGCTCAAACGACGGGATTGCCGCATCCGGCAACAGAATTTCCATTGGCGCGCTTTCCACGATACTTCCCATATTCTCCGCAGACGGATCGGAATTGTTGATCTGGTTGATTTCGCGGTTGATATCTTCCATGGTCATCGGTATGACCGCCTGGGTTTCATCCGTACTGGTCGCTGATTCCTGGGCTTCGATAATCGCAAGGCCGCCCGCGGCTGTCGTTGACGAAGCCGCCGGCGCGGTAAACAATTCTTCCGCCGCTTGGCCGGAAGTGCGGTTGACCAAATCTTCGATCGAAAGGAGCGGCGGGCAAAAATCCGCGTCGCTTTCGTCCCAATTCCAAATCGAAGCATCCTGTTTATCGCGAGCCACCACTTTTATCCGGGCCTTATCGGAAACGAACCGCAGGTCGTACGGAATTTTCCAAAGGAATTTGCCGGTGTTCGGAATTTTGTCGGCGATCTTTGCCAGCCAGGTTTGGCCGCTGTCGGTCGAATACCAAGCATCGATCCATAACGCGTGGTTTGGGCGCGGCCCTCCTCTTTTCGCATCCCACAATATCTCGTATTCGCATTTGTTGTTCATTCCGCGCAACACGCACCAGTTGCGGCACCAGTCGTAATTAACGCATTCGTCGGCGACGATATACCAATGCTCCCCGCCATTGGGATACACCACTTTCACGGAGGGCGCGTCGGCGATAACTTCGATATTGCCTTCAATTTCTTCTTCATCGAAGAATCCGGCCCCCGGATGATCCGCGGCCAGCTGCCAGCCGATGAATTTAATTTTAAATTGGCAATCGCGCCCGATCCCGATATTTCCCAAAGCATCGGCCGGATACGACACGTCAAAACTCCAATCCGCGGTCGTGGTGGCGAATTCAATAGATGAAGTGGCAAAATTTATCAAACCTCCCTGATAGACAAGGATCCCGCCAAGGTAGGCTTCCAATTGCATGAATTCGCACACATTTTCGCCCCCGCCGGTTTTTTCTATTCCGACACTGTATTGAAACGGCAAATTGCCCTTATTGATCAAGCCGGCTTGCCCGCGCGCTTTCTGGCTCGGCGCGACTTGCAACGGAACAAATCCCTCGCTCGTGGTCGCGGCAATGAAATCCAAGGTCCCTAAATTGACGATTGCCGGCGGGCTTGACTCATCATCGGAAAAAACGCTCGCGGTCGTTCGCACTGTCGCCGCCAGTCCCAACAAAAATACCAGCATCGCCAATCCCGGTATATATCTTTTGGCGCGCCGCCAAAACGCGCGCTTGGGTTTCGGCACCGGCAACGGCGGCTCGCGCGGAACGATCAATTTAATAATTTTCGCGGTCATGGCAGTTAAATTTTCATTCAATGGTGAAGCTAATATCTTTTTGCAAAACCGAGGCCCAGTTGCCGTTGTGGAATGATTCTTCGGTCAGGATCATTTTCAGGTCGTAATTTCCGGATTCCAAAACCAAATTGCCGCAGCCGCCCCTTTCAAGCTGGCCGTTCACGTCTTCCGGGGCGCAAAATTTCAATGCCGGATGGCTGGCGTCCAAATTGGCCAGCTTGGTATTGCTGGCCGCGCCGCACGCGCCGCCGCTGCACCACAACACATGATAACTGCTTAACGTTTGCACGTCTTTAACCGCCACGCCGGCCGCATCGGCCGTAAAATGGTCCCAGACCAGATACCCCACGATGCAATGCGTGCCGCCCTTGTAAACCGAATTTGCGGCATATTGCGCGTCGTTCACGTTGGCATTTATGGTGCGGTCCCACCACCGGCCGCGATATCCGATATATTCGTTGGCCAGATCATTGCCGCCCGTTCCGTATTGGCAGGAAGGTTTGCCTTCGAATTTCAATTGGTAGGTCGCGTATGGCTTCAGGACCGCGGCCGTGATCTTGCCGCTCAATTTTCCGGCCGCGGGGCTGTCATAGTTAAAATCCACGCGCGCGGCGGAATAATCATGGTTGTATCCGAACTGGTTATTGATGTCGCCGCCAAGCTGGTCGATTCGAATGGTTTGC
>JALOQL010000075.1 GCA_025453415.1 Minisyncoccota bacterium | reverse complement strand
TCATAAATAACCTTTCCATATGGGTTTAATATGATGCTGCCAAGAAAGATATTGGGGTCTGGATCCGTACCTTAACGGGGTATTGCATTTGTGAGGCTTGGTTCCTGATTGAGAAGAAGGGAATCAAGCTTTTGTCATTTTAGTTTTGACATTTGGGATTTGAGCTTTAAGATACATTCATGCGGACCGGAGTTGCCACAGTGCCGTTGGATTACGGGCGGTGCCCCCGCTGGCTTTTTGAAAGGATGACCCGCTTGGGGCGGGGTATTACGGTTGCCATTGTCGAAGAATTCGGGCCCGAAGAAATGCTCAAGCGGTTGTCGGACCCGGTATGGTTCCAGTCGCTGGGGTGCGTTATGGGTTTCGACTGGAACTCTTCCGGCCTGACCGTGACCACGATGGGCGCGTTGAAGGAGGCGGTGCGCGGATTGGAGCCGGAGTTGGGATTTTACGTCTGCGGCGGTAAGCGCGTATCGCGCAATACTCCCGAAGAAACGCAAAAATGGGGCGAAAAGATGGGCTGGGATGAAATTAAAACCGCAAACCTGGTTAACGCCAGCAAGATGGCGGCCAAGGTCGATTCAAGCCTGGTCCAGGACGGATTTTCGATTTACGCGCACAATCTTTTGTTCACGAATTCGGGCAAGTGGGCGGTGGTCCAGCAGGGGATGAACATCGACGCGCAAAAAGCGCGGCGATACCACTGGCTGTCGGACGGCGTCACCGATTTTTGCGAGGAGCCCCATTCGGGGATCGCCAGCGACTTGCGTTTGAAGCCTTTGAACCTTACCGCAAAAGACAGCCATGAAAACAAGGAAATTTCGGCCGGGTTGGTCAAGGAGGAGCCGGCGGCGTTCCTGAAAAATTTCCAGAGCCTGGCCAAAGCGAACGCCAAAGAAATGCCCCGGGTATCCAGCCCGGCAGGGAGCAGTTTGGGAGCGCAAGGCCGCTTACCGGGATTTACCGACATGGAACTCAATAATGTGGAATTCCACTGGCATCCGGTGGTTTCGGAAAAGTTCGATTTGAAACGGCTTAAGAAAACCGTTGAAAAGGCGCATTTCCTCGAGCCAAAAAGATTTACCGACCTGTTGGCCGGGGAGGGTATCGGTCCCAAAACCATCCGCGCGCTGTCGCTGGTGGCCGAACTGGTTTACGGCGCCAAGCCTTCATATGAGGATCCCGCCCGGTACACTTTTGCCGTGGGCGGCAAGGACGGGACGCCGTTTCCCGTCGATCGCGCCACCTACGACCGGACGCTGGCCGCGATTGAAAAAGGCATCGCGCGGAGTAAAATGAATCAAAGGGAGATCGATAAAGCCAAGGAGAGGTTGGAAACGGTAACCTACCCCTTCTAAAATAAACTCAATATCGAATATCGAAATCCGAAACAATATCGAATGAATAAATAGATTTCAAATGAATTCCGGACAGGCAATATTGGTTTGAATTTATTGAATTTGCTTCGATATTGTTTCGACATTCGACATTCGAAATTTTATGCGACGTTTTCTTATAACCGCCGAAGCCGTGACCGAAGGGCACCCGGACAAGATCGCCGACCAGATCGCCGACGCGATTTTGGACGAGATCATCAAGCAGGATAAATACGGCAAATGCTCCTGCGAGATCATGGTGGGCAATAATTATGTCGTGGTCGGGGGCGAGATCAACAGCATGGCATGGGTCGATTACAACGGCCTGATCCGCAAGGTGATCAAAGATATCGGTTATGACAAGGAAGGATACGGTTTTTGCCATAAAAATACCGCGATCATGAACGCGGTCAACCGCCAGTCGGCGGATGTCGGGCGCCTGGTACGCCGCGCCGGCAGCAAAAAACAAGGGGCCGGCGACCAGGGGGTGTCGGTGGGCTACGCGTGCCGGGAAACTCCGGAAATGATACCGCTGGCGCACGCGATGGCACAAAAGCTCGCGGCCAAGCTGGCGGATGTCCGCAAGAAAAAAGTTTTGGGATATTTGAGGCCCGACGGAAAATGCCAGCTTACTATGGAATACCGGAATAATGCCGCATTCCGGCTGGACAACGTGGTGATCTCGGCCCAGCATGATCCCAATGTCGCCCCGGCAAAAATACGGCAAGATATCATCGATAAAGTTATTAAGCCGGTCTGTGCCGCGTTTTTGGATAAGCAGACCAAGATTTTCGTCAACCATCGGGGCCGGTTTGTTATCGGCGGCCCGGCGGCGGATACCGGCGCGACCGGCCGCAAGATTATCACCGATGCCTACGGCAGCACGGTGCCCAGCGGGGGCAGCAGCTTTTCAGGCAAGGACGCGACCAAGATCGACCGCGCCGGGGCGTACATGGCCCGGTATATCGCCAAAAACATCGTGGCCGCCGATCTGGCCGACGAATGCTTTGTGCGCTTGGCCTATATCATCGGCGACACGCGGCCAGTGGAGTTCAGCGTCGAAACTTTCGGAACGAATAAGATCGATGAAGGGGTTTTGGAAAGAGCCGCCGGAAAAGTTTTTGACCTTTCGCCGGGCGGGATGATCCGCCAGCTCAAACTTTCGCGCTCCATTTACCGCAAAACTTCCAACTACGGCCACTTCGGCCGGCCGGAACCCGAATTCACTTGGGAAAAAACCGATAAGATAAAAGACTTGCAAAAAGAAGCGGCTAAAGTTTCCAAGATCAAATGAAGAATTATTCTTCCAACAACGCCCAGAAAGGAAAGCTGGCATACCGGACGCCAAGCAGATTTATTTACCAAAAATGTCTAAAATCACAGAAATTGAAATCGGAAAAAGGGAAAAAGAATTGGAACAACTTGCCCGCCAAATAAGTATTTGCCAAAAATGCCGCTTGGCGAAAACCCGCAAACGGGCGGTTCCCGGCGAAGGCAGGATCGGCGCCAGGTTTTTTGTTATCGGCCAGGGGCCGGGCGCCAATGAGGATGTCACCGGCAGGCCGTTCATCGGCCGGGCCGGCAAACTGTTGACCGAGCTGTTGGAGTTGGCCGGTATCGACCGCCAAAAAGATACTTTCATTACTTCGATCGTAAAGTGTTTGCCCACACCGCCGCTCAACCGCAAACCCAAACCCTACGAGGTCGCCGTCTGCGACCCCTATCTGCGAAAACAGATCGAGCTGGTCGGCGCAAAAAAAATCATCCTGCTGGGAGACTGCGCGTTCAAGGTTTTTTTCCCCAAGGATAAATTCGCCGATTGGCGCGGCCAATGGCGGGAAAAAGAGGGGAGGAGCTATTTTATTTCTTACCATCCGGCCGCGGGTATCCGGTTCCAGAAATTCAAAAAGACCCTGGAACGTGATTTTACGGGTCTTTTAAACAAAAAAACCGCTTAGTGTGATGCGGTTTTTTTGTTTCCAAGAGCGGTTGTTCCGGTTATTGTTTTTTTGTGAATATCAAAACGCCTTCGATTGTTTTACCCGATCCGGCCGCCGTTGCCTTGTAGGCAAATCCTGTTTCTTGTCTGATGTCGGCGGGCGATTGGACCGAGAATGTTTTGGTTTCTCCGGGATCGATCGTTGTTGCTTTGATGCCGAGGCTTTTCATTTCAAAAGCATAAGGGTCGCTTCCGTTATTGGCGACCTCGATCTCGAGGTTTTCGCTTGCCAGGGCGTTCAACCCTTCGGGCTTAAACCCGGTATCGGTTATTTTCAGGGAATAGATGCCGCTTTTCGCCCCTTCCGATAATTCGGTGTCGTTTTTAACCTCGAGCGCTTCCGGAACTTTGGTGGTTATTTCTTTAGGCAAAGGCTTTCCGTCCGGACCGGCGGTTGTTTTCGTGGTTATGTGATAGATGGTTCCCAAAATCAGGATCAGAGATAAAATGTTGCCGGCGGCGAGAAATCCGAGCCAGACGCTCAATTTTTCGTCTTGCATGTTTTTTTATTGGTAATTATTGTTGCACGCAGTAGATTGCCCTCGAATAACCCAAGCAATTGGTGTTATTGAGCATGTTCGTGGCGTCGTTGACGTACGACCATTGCATGTCGGTTGCCGACGTGAGGCCATACCATGTTTGCACGCTATGACACCTGACGCCGCAGCCGCCCGAACTGTTGCATCCCTGGCACCAGTAGGAGTAGCAGGAATTGCTCGAGTACCCGCTGAAGTAGCATGGCTGGTAGCCGCTGGGATAGCATCCCCCCGTTGATCCGAAAGTGGAAGAATCGAGCTGGATTGTGCCGCCGGTGCCGTCGGGGCGGAAATTGGTCCAAACCCGCACCCCCGACATTTTGGTGCCCGATTCCGTGCCGATGATGGGCGATAAAAGATAACTGCCGCCGCCTTTGTCGGTGAAGAGATCAAGCTTGTGCCGCGCCACCCGGTTGCAGACGCATTGGTTGCTTCCCGTGCTCACCTGCGCGCAATTCCAAAACTCGTTGCTGGCGGGTAGTTTTGCCGACGGAAGCTCTCCTCCCACGTAAACCAGTGCTTTATATCTGCCGCCGCCCACGCTCGAGCAGAAATCATTTGCTTTTGCGTCGGTGCCGATGTCGGTCGCGATATACGGCCCGGTGACGAAGATTTTTTTTATTCCCGCGCCAAGGTTTGCGCTGTTGCAGTTGACCACCAGGGGATCGGGCTGGCAAGTGCCGCCGGCGCAGCTGCTCGAACAGCAATCGGTATTCGTGGTGCAGACCTGGTCGGTTGTCTTGCAGCTGGGTCCGCCGCTGGAGCTGGCGCAGGTTCCGCCCACGCACGAACTGGTGCAGCATTCTCCATTGCCCGCGCAAGCCTGGCCGACCGCTTTGCAGCTACTGGGATTGGCGCAAGTATTGTTTGAACACAGATTGGTGCAACATTCCGATCCGGATGCGCAAGCCTGGCCGACCGCTTTGCAGCTTCCGCCACCAAGGGCAACGCAGTCGGTCCAATTGTCGCAGCAATTATCGCCGATACAGAGACCGGAACGTCCCTTGACATAGCCGTTTACGTCAAGCTTTTGCGTCGGGCCGGTAGTGCCGATGCCCACATTGCCGCCGATGTTCAAACCGCCGGCTTTACTCTGTATGACCGATCCGGTGTTGAGCGGCGCGTTGATGCTGCCGTTCGTGGGCGAAAGAGTCGGCTCGATCCAAGCGGAGGTGATGTACGCTATCAACAGCGACATCGACAGGACGCCAACGCATAACGCAAACGTTTTTCGGAGGTCGTTTTTCATTTTTTGCTTGTTATTCTATTATTTATAATAACATAATCGGACTTGACGGCGCTATAGCGTCAAACAAAAAAGCATGATTATCGATGAATTCGAAAAACTTGTGGCGCAGGCCGTTGAAGGTTTGCCCGATAATATAAGGCAAGCGATGGTAAACGTCGCGATCGTGATCGAGGAAAAAGAGCACAAAAGCCTTTTGGGGCTTTACCAGGGTATTCCGGAAAATCAATGGGGCAAAAACGACACGATGCGTCTGCCCGACAAGATCACGATCTTCAAAGGCTC
>JALOQL010000074.1 GCA_025453415.1 Minisyncoccota bacterium | reverse complement strand
ATCCAATAACCACCGTATACAATACAATAACCAATAAACCAATGGTAGGTGCGCATTTTTTATACTGCGAACTCGCTGAGGCCCATGATATAAAAAATATTGCAGCACATATTACTAGCATAACCGAGTCTATCTCTGCCGAATCCATTTGTATCACTGGTTAATTAATATAATTTATTATTGGCTTTGTCAAGGTTGGCGGAGGTGGGGGAAAGCGGTATAATCAAAGATTGAAAAAAGATTTGCGTGGGTCTAACCCTCGCGATTACCCGAGGGATAGACCCTCGCAAATTACATGATATTATCCGACACCGATATCAGGCGGTACATGGCCGAAGGCAAGATCAAGATCGACCCGGAACCGGATTTTGGGGCGCAATTGGGGCCGTGTTCGTTGGACTTGCGCCTGGGCAATAATTTCAAGATGTTCCGGCCGTCGAATTACTCATTTATCGATGTTAAAAGCACCTACAACGGCGATTTGATGCAGGAGGTCATCGTTGCCGACGACGCGCCGTTCATCATCCAGCCGCGCGAGTTCGTGATCGCGGTCACCAAGGAAACGATCACGTTGACACCCGATATTATGGGTCGCTTGGATGGTAGGTCATCCTTGGGAAGGTTGGGCTTGGTGGTCCATTCCACTGCGGCGCGCTTCGATCCCGGCTGGACCGGCAAGGCGGTGATGGAATTTGGCAATTTGGGCACGCGCCCGATTATCCTGTACGCAGGGATGCGTATTTGCGCCATGACTTTTGAAACTTTATCGAGTCCGTCGGGGATTCCATATACCAAGCAGAAGGACCACAAATACGCGGGCCAGTCAGTGGCCACGGCATCAAAGATCACGGAAGAAGGAAAATAAATCAATCATTAACTATTAATCCTTAATCCCTAACGAAATAATTCCGTTAAGGATTAGGGATTAAAGATTAGGGATTATTAAATAATGTTGTCAACGAAAGATATCAAAGTGAAATTTCTTGGGATAACCCCGCGGTGCCGGGACGAGACCGGCGAATTAACGCCTCAGCAGATCGTGGCGCTGTCGGGTCTTTTGACTTACAGCGGCAAATCGATCGACGCGATCCTGAAAGAAACCCAGGAAAGCGGCAAAGACCTGAATAAAAAGATCGCCTTGGTTTTGCGTAAGTCATCGCTTAAGGGCCACGCGTCGATGGCGACCACTCCGGTATTGTCGTTTTCCTATGAAGCGTCCAAATTCATCGACTCGGGAGTGACCGGAATGGTGTTCGCGTCCGCGATCATGGCATCCGGCCGGCGGACCGACACGACCAATGCCGATATCGTTTATCCGGCGGCGATCGAGCGGATGAAGGAAGCGGCCGAGATATACCGCGTCGCCTCGGAAAAGAATATCGAGGTTTTGAACCATCTTCTGGCCAACGGCGTGGGCAAGGACGAGGCCAGCAAGGTCCTGCAATACGGCATTTACGGCACGGGCATCATCCAGCTGCCGATCGAATCTCTGGTGACTCTAAAGCGCGAATACGAGGCGGAAAAGGAATGGATGCCCGAAGATATCGGCTTGCTGATTGAGGCTATCGAAAGAAAATTGAAGGATTACGGCGTCGACCTGCTCTATTCGACCCGGGTGGCGGCGCCGCGCAACACCTACCCTTATCCCAATATCTTCAAGGACCCGGCGGAAACTAACTTTGCCCGCGAAGCCGCGGCTGAAGACCGGGGTAGCGACAACTTCAAAATCCTGGCCAGTGAGTTCATTTCCACACCTGGTCTGGAAAAAAGACTCCGGGATTTGCGGGACCATATCGAGCAAGCCGCAAAAAATAAGAATGAGATAAAAAGCGTCTGGATGAAATTACTGGCAGAACGCCAGCAGATCGCTCGGGACTACATGATGTCGGCCAGCGTGAAGGTTTATTCGGCGGTTGCCTGGAGGGTCTGGGGCGACAAGAAACGGCACCGCACCGTGCCCATGGTCGTGGATTCGGTTTACCATTCCGCGAAAGTAGCCGCCGGTCTTTTCGAAAAATACAAAGAGGCGATTAAGGAGCGCAAATTGGCGCACGCGATGATCGACGATATCGATCGGGTTTTTTCGATGCCGCCCGCGATTTGCAAAGACAACGAATTCCTTTACCAGTATCTACAGCGGGCGCTGGAGTCGCTGGAGACATATGAAAAACTGCTCAAAATGGGCATCAAGGAAAAGGACGCGATCTTTGTCATTCCGCGCGGTTTGAAATTGAGCGTGGTGCAGGATTACAATTTTTACAACCTGATCGCCGGGTATTATCCGTTGCGTATCTGCTCGACGGTAGAGGAAGAATTGAGGCGCCTGAGTTTGAAGGAAGTGGTGGGCATAAAAAACCTGCTGCAGCAAAAAGGCCTGGACTGGCTTGCATGGCACATCGCGCCCAAATGCCATTGTGCCGGTTTTTGCCTGGAAAGCGAATGCTGCGGCGCGATCAAAAGCCTGGTCAAGGATTACGATGACGCCGCCCACAAAGAGATCCACGACGATTTGGAAACGAAATTCAGGGAGGTGATGAATAACATTAATCCAATATGATCCTGGGAATCAGCGAAATGCACAAACTGGTGAAAGAGAAAAAGCTGGTGGAGGGGCTTTGCGAGCGCGAGCTGCAATCGCCGGAAGGCGCCGGATTCGACTTGCGCCTGGGCGAAGTATTTGAGCTGGCGGGTGACGGTTTCTTGGGGGTAGAAAATCGTAAGACCCCCGAGATCGAGCCGGTGGCAAAATTCGAAGAGGGAAAATCAACGAGTTTTGTTTTTGAACCGGGGAAATATTATCTGATAAAGACTATCGAAAAGGTGAATACGCCCGAGGACCTGCTGATACTTTTCCGGCCGCGGACCACGATATTTCGGTCGGGGCTGATGCTTTTTACGGGCAATGCCAGTCCCGGATATTGCGGCGAACTGACTTTCGGGCTGGCTAACCTCGGCCAGGGCCGGATAACGATCGAGATGGGCGCGCGCGTGGCGCACGCGATGTTTTACCGCATCGAAGGGCAGGCGAATTTATACAAGGGACAATGGCAGGGAGGGAGGGTGGCGGCAAAGGAGGTTGAAAAACAAATATAACCCAAATATCGAATTTCGAATGTCGAAACAATATCGAATCAAATTCAAGAAATGTAAACAGAATTAAATTTATTTTGAGCGAAATTTGGATTTATTGAATTAATTGTTTCGGATTTCGACATTCGACATTGAATTTATTTTGCATGTTGAAGAATCCGTATTCGGGAAAATTCATTGCCATCGAGGGGATCGATGGCACGGGGAAATCGACGCAGGCGGCGATGCTAGCCAACCTTTTTCTTGGCCATGACGGCATTACCATGTGCCTGACCGCCGAGCCGTCGCAATTCATGGTCGGAGGATTGGTCAGGTCGCGTCTTTTGGGCGAATGGTTTTGCACTCCTGAATGCCTCCAGCTGATGTTTGCGGCCGACCGCGCCGAACATTTGGCCAAAGAAATCGTGCCGCGGTTAAAAGAAGGTATTAGCGTGGTCTCGGACCGCTATTTCCTATCGTCGCTGGCTTATGGCGCCGTGGATTGCGATTTGGACTGGTTGGGACATGTTAATAGCCGTTTTATTGTGCCGGACCTGACGATATTCCTCGATGCGGATGCCAAGATTTGCGCCCAGCGCATCGCGGATAACGGCAAATCGATAGAGCTTTTCGAAGGATCGGAAGTTTTGGAGAAGGTCCATAAAAATTACCTGGCGGCGATCGGTTTGTTCGAGAAAGAAATGCCATTGGCGATAATCGACGGTAACTCCGAAAAACAAATTGTTTTTGAAAATGTAAAAAAAGCGGTTCAAAATCTTTTTACCGCCTAAAAATATGCCTACCAAGAAAACCGGAAGCGTAAAGAAATTGCCCATCGCCCTGCATATCGACCAGACAAATATCGATGCAAAGGCCAGCCTGCTCGATATCAAGAAAACCTGCGCCCAGGTGCGGCAGTTCGGGTTCCGCGGGATCTGCGTAAATCCCCAATGGGTGGCGGCCGCCAAGGGTGAACTGAAAGATTTTCCGGCCAAGGTCATCTGCCTGGTGGATGCGCCCATCGGCGACAGTACTCACGAGGAAAGGATGCAGATCTGTTTGACCGCGAAAGCCAACGGTGCCGACGAACTGGATGTGGTGGCATCGCTGCCCGATATCAAGCACGACCGCTGGGAGGATGTGTACAAGGATTTGGAGGCGATCTGCAAGATCCTGCCCACCAAGGTAATCATCGGTTCGGGATATCTGACGGATAAGGAGATCGCGCTCGCATCGCGCCTGGTCAAGCAAGCGGGCGCCATCTGCGTCAAAACCGCGACCGCCAAGGATCCGCTCGAGGAGCGGGAACTGAAGGAGAAATCATGGCACCTGGAGATAATGCGCAAAAATGCTCCGGGACTGCTGATAAAGGCATCTGGCAACATCAAAGACGCCAAAGAAGCCAAGGCCTATATGCGCGCTGGCGCCGATATCATCGGTACCTCTAACGGGCCGAAGATCGCGGCCGGCAAGTAACAGAAAATATATGGAATACACACCCACGATCGGATTGGAAATTCATTGCGAGCTCAAAACGGAATCCAAAATGTTTTGTTCCTGCAAAAATTTCCCGGAGCAAAAATCGGCCAACGTCAATGTTTGCCCGGTTTGCCTCGGACATCCCGGAACTTTGCCGGTCGCCAATGCCGAGGCGATAAAAAAGGTCCGGATGGTTGGTCTGGCGTTGGGGGCGCAAGTGCTGACATTTTCGAAGTTTGACCGGAAAAACTATTTTTATCCCGACCTGCCCAAGGGGTACCAGATATCGCAATACGATTTGCCGTTATGTTCTGGCGGGACGCTCGAAGTGACCGCCGACGGCGCCAAGAAGATCATCGGTATCACGCGCGTCCATATGGAAGAGGATACCGGAAAGCTGATGCACCCCGAGGGCGCCGACCATTCATTGGTTGATTTCAACCGGGGTGGCGTGCCGTTGATGGAGCTGGTAACCGAACCTGATATTGAGAACGCGGCCCAGGCGCGGGAATTCGTTAAGGAACTTCAACTGATATTGCGATATCTGGGCGCGTCGGATGCGGACATGGAAAAAGGCAAGATGCGCGTTGAGGTCAACATCAGCCTGTCGCCCAAGGAGGCTGGGAAGCTTGGTACGAAAGTGGAGGTGAAAAACCTTAATTCTTTAAAGGCGGTCGAAGGCGCGGTGGCGTTTGAGATGAAGCGCCAGGCCGAGGCTTTGGAATCCGGCGATCGGGTTATCCAGGAGACTCGGGGATGGGACGATATCAAGCAGGTTACATTTTCCCAGCGCGAGAAAGAGGAAGCGCACGATTACCGTTATTTTCCCGAGCCCGATATTCCACCGATGGTTATCTCAGTTGAAGAAATCGCCCGTCTCAAGGGGGCGGTTTGCGAG
>JALOQL010000006.1 GCA_025453415.1 Minisyncoccota bacterium | reverse complement strand
GTTTGGAATTGATTGGAGCCGATGATTTTGCGGATTTAAGCCAGGGAACGGTTGAATTGTCAAAAATGCTCAGTAAGTTTATCGTATCGCTTAGTATCCCCTGATTTGCTAATTAACTCATCGCTAATTAACTAATCGGCTAATTAACGCCCGGGTAGCTCAGTGGCAGAGCAACTCCATGGTAAGGAGTAGGTCGGTGGTCCGACTCCACTCTCGGGCTCAGGAAAGTGTAAAGTTAAAAGCTAAAAGCGTAAAGTAATAATGCGGTTCCGTATCTTTACTTTAAACTTGTCGCTTTACGTTTTTAACTATCGATATGGCATCAAAAAAGAAGCCTTATGTGAAGTTGCAGTGCGCCGGATGCAAGAAGATCAATTACATCACCCATAAATCGAAGACGATGGAGGGCAAGCTGGAGTTGGTGAAATTCTGCAACACCGAGCGCAAGCATACCAAGCACAAGGAAACCAAAAAGTAGTTAATCAGTTGATGAGTTGCGAGCAATGAGTTGAACGCAAAAAATCCGCGCGAGCGGACTTTTGTTGTATTTACGCCAAAAAGATTGGTTTTTTTAGCTGTTTTTTCGCAAAGATGCGGGGCATAGTGAACAATGTTAGAACTATATTTATGAATAGAAAGGAGTATATTTATATTCCAGATTTAAGAGAACATGCATTTGTAAAATAAAAAAGCTGTTCACCATGCACCTCTATTATGGTATTGCACGATTACTAAGCTCGCCAATTTGGCCTAAGCTATCTTATGTCAGCCTCAATCCCAGCATGCGCCCGGATTCTTCCAATCTTGATAGTTTTCATCCAGCCAAGTTCTTGCGGCTTCCTTGGCCTTGTCAGACGCCTCGTATTTCTTGCGATCGTCTTCGGGCAAAGGAAGAGGTTCGGTGGTATGAACCACTTTGCCACAATCCGTAACGGATGCAACCGCAACGTGTTCCGTATCCTCTCGGTCATACTCGTATTGAATACCAAACCGCGTTTTTAGCCTTATGAAAGCATCTCGATCATAGAAGGCCGCTTTGTAGAAGATGGTTGCGCGAATGCGCCCCTTTTCATCTACTAGATTTGACCACATAGAATGATCGGTTGCTTCCTTCTTCCATCCAGCGGGAAGTTTTACGTATTGGAAAAGCTTATCGCCTTCCACTGGGCCAAGGAATTGAAAACCTGCGTCTTCGAGGATTTTCTTTTCTGTGAGATCCCCGATGATCTTTGACGGTAGAGTATCACTACCGACAAAAGACGTCTGTCCCCGCGATTCCTGGTTAAGAATCGCTTCGCTGCCCCCTACAACCATTGCCTCAACCCTGAAAATATCAGGATTTTCCATTACATTTCTTGTAGTATTTTCCGGTGCCTTCTTTCCATTCACTATTTCAACTCCTAATTTGATTAGTTAACGGTATATAGCTAACATAAACAATACCACATTTCTGTGGTATTGTCAAGATGCGGGGGCGCCTGGATTCGAACCAGAGACAAAGATTTTGGAGATCTTTATGATACCACTTCACCACGCCCCCGTGGTCGTCGGATTGATTTATCGCAAACATTATATATTTAACAAATAACCGCCGATTGGGCAAGCTCGACTCTCCGCAAATGCGACGTTGTTTTTAGGCAGTGCGTACGGACGTTCGGCGGTTTCCGCGGCCATCGGTAAAGTTGCCATATGGCAACAATCAAATAACAGTGGAAAATCGAATAACAGCGGAAAGACCCCTGCTTTTAGAAAATCAAATAACAGTGGAAAATCGAATAACAGCGGAAAGACCCCTGCTTTTAGAATGTTGGCAATACCACATAAATATGGTATTGTTTTTTCGATACGGGGGTTATCCGATGCTTTTGAAACCTAAGTGGAGGTATTTTGAAATCCGCCGGATCGTTTCGTCTCAAGGCGATTCCGAATCCGGGAAAATACACCTTGATATGGGAGACCGCCGGTATTTTAACCAGGTGGTTGAGAGCCGAAATTTATTTGATGCGTTTCCGGTTGGGGCGCTCGTCCTTTGCCAGATCAGAAGTGTGCATGGAGAAGAAAAAGTGACCGGAGTCTATGTTTTGGCCATGAATGGCGACAAAATGATTCCGGAGGGCGCGCGTATCGGCGTTAAACCTAAAATGCATGCCACTTCGACTATTATCAACAAGGTTGCGGTTAAATTTTCCGAATTGGAAATTCCCGCGGACGCAAAGGGCTAATCCCTTTTTATTTTTTAAAAACCCGTGGAAGTCAGACTTCGGCAGATTTTTTGATTAATTCTTGAAAAAGTTATATTTAAATATGATTTAAATATAACTTCTTTAATACTTTGTTGATTTGTGGCGGGAAGAGAAAATAACAGCGGAAAGACCCCTGTCTTGGATTGTATTAAAAAGTGTTCAAAAAATATTTTGACGCGGTTATTTTAAAAAACCAGTGGAAGTCAGACTTCGGCAGATTTTTTGACTTCGGCAGATTTTTTGATTAATTCTTGAAAAAGTTATATTTAAATATGATTTAAATATAACTTTTTTAATACTTTGTTGATTTGTGGCGGGAAGAGAAAATAACAGCGGAAAGACCCCTGTCTTGGATTGTATTAAAAAGTGTTCAAAAAATATTTTGACGCAGTTATTTCTTCTTCGGTCGAAATGGGCTAAAATTATAATTATTTAATCGGGGAGGCACAGAAATGACATTTATCGATATTGAGGTGGGGAAAGCGTCACTCGATGACGTTCCGGGCATACTGGCGGTTCAAAAAGAGAATCTGGTGCCCTCGGCGGACCAGAATGCGCTAAAGTTGGGAGAATTGGCCCATAAGGGGTTTTTGTTGCATCCTTTGGGGTCTCAAGAATTGGAGGAGGCGTTTGCCGATCCGGACAATCTGGTTTTGGTGGCCAAAAACGGCGGTTGCGTTTGCGGTTACGCAATTACCTTGGATTTGTTGAATTGGAAAAAGATCCAGCCGGCGTGGGAGGGTTCCGTGGTCGCGCCTTCGGAAGCGAAGCGTTTTTTGCGGGAAAACAAAGTTTTATATTTGCGGCATATCGCCCGTCGGCCCGGATTTGATCGTTGCGGCAGCAAGGTTATGGAAACGCTTATCAGCGAGGCGGGGGCGCTAGGATATGGCGCTATTGTCGCCGAAATTTTGCAGGCGCCGGCGCAAAACCGGATGTCGACTGAATTCCATCAGTATCACGGTTTCAAAATGGTGGGTACGATCCGTGAAAGCGAAGTTACAGGTTGAAAAATGGCTTTTGCTTGACGGATTGCTGGTCGCTGGCATCGCTTTTCTGTGGTATCAGAAACATTTGACCGCGGAGCGCGTGTTTGACCACCTTTCGTCGTGGGGAGCCTGGCTCTATTTAGGCGTGATTTTTGCGGCGCTGATAGCGATTCCGAAATTATTGGCACGGGTCATCCACAAACATTCACCAAATAGTATTTTTGCGGCCAAGGTGCCGCTTTGGAGTTTGCTTATAGCGATTGTTTTGCTCTTTCTTCTTTGGGCTTCGATAATGCCGGATCCGGGCGGGGCGCGCACCAAGGCGCGCGACGCCAAACGCATGTCCGACATGCACCAAATCGTTTCGGCGCAGGAGATGAGTCTTGCTGGGACCGGCCGATACTATCAGTCCGCGGCGATGCCAAAGGAAATTACCGGCGGTACGAATGTGTATTTAACGGTACCGAATGATCCAAGCGCCCCAGGCGCGGCTTATGGCTGGATCGACAATTCCGGCGACAGTACAAAGTTTTGCGCCTATGCCGTTCTGGAGGTGGAGAACACGAATCGCGATGAATGCCAGGGCGGTTGCCGGTATTATGTCGGGTCGCAAGACGGCAATTTCTACAAAAAGGACAAACCGAACGTGCTTGCCGATTGCTTCGTCAAATAGATCGGCAAACGTTCAGTATGATCCGGAAAAACAATACAATGACAGATATTCCAAGGTTGCATCCGAGGTATGCGTCGCTCGTGGCGCGGGAAAAAATCGTCGTGGGAATAAATAAAGGGTTGACCAGCCAACAGGGATTGATCGCCCAAGGACGGGGAGAATGCTTCGACTATTTTGTGGGTGAAAAGACCACAGCTTCCGCCCAAGAGGCGACCAAAATAGCGGCCGCGATGCTCTTAACTGCCGGTCAGGCGGTAATTTCGGTTAACGGTAATGTGGCGGCACTTGCCGCTTCGGAAGTGGCGGATTTGGCCAATTCATTGGATATTCCCTTGGAAGTTAATTTGTTCCATCGCAGCGAAGAGAGGGTAAAAAAGATTGCCGATCATTTGCGCGCCGCCGGCGCGAAAAAAGTGATCGGGGAGACTCCGAACGCCAAGATACCCGGCTTGGAACACGCGCGGGCGCTGGCAACCAAAGGCGGTATTTATGATGCCGATGCGGTGCTAATCCCGCTGGAGGACGGCGACCGGTGCGAAGCGTTGCTTGCAATGGGGAAAAAAGTAATTGCGATCGATCTGAATCCGTTTTCCCGCACCGCCCAAAAGGCGACGGTTAGCATTGTGGACAATCTTTTGCGCGCCATACCGAATTTGGCCGCGCAAGTTAAGGAGTTATCGACGAAACCGCGCCCAGTCCTGGAAGAGCTAGTCGGGCAGTACGACAACAAAGAAATACTTGCCGCCGCCGTCCGGGAAATCCAAAGTCATTTTGATAAGGAAGCGGCGAAATAGATTTAAAAAAGCAGGAAAGCCACCGTTAAGGTGGCTTTGTAATTATAAAAAGGAGAAGATCAGGAAAGCGATTTGCAGTCGCAAATACACTCGACCGTTTGTGTCTCGGTGCAGGCGCAATCGCAGAACGAATAGGAATGCCCTAAACCCCGTATCTCCGTCACGCTAGCAATAAGGTATGTCACTCCGCCATCGACTTCTTCGTCAAGGATTTCGCCCCTGAGGTAGGTATGGTTTGTCAAATACAGGACGAACTCCTTGATTCCCGATGGTAAGATAAATTCCATCGCTCCCGATAAAGTGGTGCAGTTGTCTGTCTTATTGATTGCCAGGTAGCGGAATGTAATGTTCCTCGTGGCGTCCTGGCCAGTAACAATACCGTAAAGGACAATGTCCCGCGTCTCAAGGGCCCAGTTTTTGGCATACGGCGATTCGGAATAAGTGTAACTGGTGTTGCCTTCCGTGACCGTTTCCCGATATGGCTCATCGATTGTGGCGCTGGCTGAAGTAAAAAGTATAAAACCAAGCGCCAAACAAATTATGAAATAACTCAAGCGATTCGGCTTCATCTTGTAGCACCTTCTTTCGGTGTCAGTTGCTTCAAAATAATAATACTATTTTTGTTTTTAGTCAATAGCGTCAAAAAAATTTTCGGATCAGGTTTTTTATGAGATCGGAGCGATCCACATTGGCGATGTGGGTGAAGTATTCGTCCTGCATTTTGTAGATGACGACGAATAGCCAGATCGCCAATTTGTGCTTGAGATAAAACACGTAGGTTTGCGCTTCATCGGCCCTTTTGAAAAAGAAAATTGTGGCGTAGATCAGGAATAGCGGTTCCAGAAAATTGGGAAAGGCGAAAAACAGCCATTCCTTGCCGGTGGCCAAAAACGCGACTTGGCCGATGCTGCGGAACGCGAACAGGCCGTAGATCCATTTGCGGATGCCCCACTTGAATTTCCACGCCGCAGCAACCATGCCGATGTAGGCGGCCCAGTCGGCGATCTTATCGATGGGCTGGTAGGACGCATCGGCCATCCCGAGGGGAATCAAGATATCACCATCGATAGTGTCCAGGATGAAATTGGCCCATCCAGCAAGGAATGGGGCAAACGGAATTGCAGCCGGAATCGCGAATTTTAGGAAAAACACCAATCCGATCAGTAAATTGTTTATCATGCATATATTTTAGCAGAAAAGCTTTGCTTTTTTTGCGGGCATGGTAAAATCAACCATTAAGAAAAATAACACGCCGGTTAGCCCGGCAGCAATATGGCCGAAAAAAACGGAATGTTTGAAGAAATGGAACCCGGAAAATACGAAGATCAGGATCGAGGGGTGGAAGAATCTGAGGAAGAAACAGTAGCAGCAACGGGAGAAGAAATTGACAAGGTGTTCTTGCGAATAGAAGAAATTTTGGCAAAAAATGGTGATACCCAAGAAGCTATAGCCCTCTTGGAGGGCATGGAAGAATTATTGGGAGAAAATAAGCCGGATTATACGAGTGATCCAATCCTTATGGAGAGAATTAATGATGCGAGGAAATCAATACTTGAAATTGAAAATGAGCAGAAAAATACCAAAGGGGGAGCAATGACCAAATCAAATAATCCGGCGGAGCAGGCCGCGGCCTGACACGACCAATTTAAAATACAAAATCCCGCCGAGTGGCGGGCTTTTGGGATTTGTTGGCGGACTTTATGCTAAAATAAACCATAATACGGGAAAATCAATGGAAATGCAGAAATTCGAAGGCGAGTCCGAGCCGCAACCGGAACAAAAGCAGTTATTCATCGATAAAGAAATTGACGCGATTATGGCAAGGATCACGCGGCCTCCGGAAGGGCAGGTTGATTATCTCAAGAAGAGGCCGGAAGAATTAGAAGCGGCGCGCAACGAAATTTTGCTAGATGTTGGAGAAAATTGCCCTGAAGGAGTGAATCTTAGCCGTGCCAAGGATTTTGTTGAATCGATGGGTTTAGAAGTAAATCCGGTCGTATTTGTGGATGAAAGCAATACGGCGCGCATTAATGAAATATTAACCAAACATTCGATCATCGGAATGGAGTGGGTGCCTGGCGAATCAGGCGATTATAGCCAGCAATTAGGGCTGGTTTTTGTAAAAATAAACAGAGAAACGGGAGGGGCCAATGAATTGTTCCGCGCGGAATCTTTGGCGGTGCACGAAATGTTTCATTCAACCAGCAAATATGGCGGAACTATCTCCAAGGCTATGCGCGGCAGGATCGAGATGGCGGATAGACGGCTAGGTTTTTGTAGTGGCGCTCCCGGGAAACCTTTTGGCGAGTTCCTGGAGGAAGGATTTGCGGAGTTTATGCGCGGGAGATACAGCAAGATTTATGCTGATGAAAATTACAAAAAAAGCGTTGAAATAGCGACTGGAAAGAAATTTAGCGAAAATGTGCTTAAAACTAGTGCTGGCGTGGGTGAGTATTTGTTGCCGGTAAAATATGCGATGCCAACGGCCACGGGTGAAGCGCAGTGGCCCGTGGCTTCAGTCGCGGCATTTGCCATAGAACAGTTTTGCGAGGTGATACCTGATCTTGAGAGCCATATGGTCGAGGCGCGCAAATCCGCCAGCGGCCTGAAAAAAGTCTTTAAAGATATCGAGAGCGTTTGCCCGGGGTTGTATCTGGAATTGCAAAAGGGGGCTTATGATGAAAATTCATTTGTGAAAAAATTGCTCCTGGTGCGGGAAAGGGTTGCCGAATACACCGCGAAGAAAAATTCCGAAGCTTCCCAAGGATCAATTTCTTCAGGTATAGCCGAAACGTGATAATTGCCAATCGAAAAGCCCCGCCGGAAGGCGGGGCTTTTGGCTAAAAGGATAGCTTGTTTAATTGCGGCCGGTATTGCTATAATTAATCAATCAAAAAAGCCTATTATGGACCAACAAGAGAAGCAAAGGGCAATCGATGAGATTCTTTTTCGGTGCGAGCAACAGGTTAGATCAATAGCGCATAGAAAGGAAGAAGCTCTTAAGGAGCTGGTTTTGCGCGCAAAGAAGGCAAAGGTGGCTAGGCTTTCAAAAAAAATAAAAGGATGACTATGAAACTATTCGGTTGGGGGGAGAAGAACGGGGAGTCAAAAGAAACCGTCGAAACCAAATCGGGGAATGTCGAAAAATCCGGCCAGTCGTGGACTGTGCGTCTTTCGCGTTTGTGCGGCCTTGGAAAAGAGGCCGGAGCGGCTAGAAAAGAGGCGGTAATGAAAAATACCGAAGACGGCGATCCGTTGCGGGATGAGGCGCGGGAGATTTGCGCAAGGTCCGAAGCCCAAGTCGATAACGTTGTCGCCGGCGCAAAAAAAGAGATTTATCTATTAGAAGAAGGGCCCGCCGCAACAATGCCCAAAAAAGACAAAACGTTTTTGGCGGCAAAGAATATGAAAGCTCGCAGGCAAGTCGAACCGATGGCCGGCGCAAGCAATGAGCGTGACGATAAGTCGCCAAAAAGAAAAAAACCAAATGCGACAGACAGAAAGAAAGAAAAAATCAGCGTTGTGGAGGGGATTAGGCGGATGGACGAATTTATCGATGGAAAAACCGCCGAATTAAGGCAAAAAGAAGGAATTCCAGTGGATAGCGACTGGCGCATCGACAGAAATGAATATCTGAAGGACGGGCTGGTGAGCGGGGAAGAATTCCGCAGGCACACAGATGAGATAACTAAATACGAAAAAATATTCGCCCAAAAGGACCAGGAAAGGGGTTTGGACAAAAAAAATATTGATTTTGGCGAGGTGATGGAAAGATTTTGCACGGCGCTTTTTTATAAGTTTTTTCAAAAAGACTATATTGTAGTTAGAACCGACAGGCTTGGCGATATAAGGGGGATTGACACTTTTCTAATGAATCGGAAAACGGGCGATATCATAGGCGCCTTTGACGCGGTAACAGGCATCAATAAAGAGCAAAGCATCCAAAGAAAGAAAAGCAAAACATTCAAGGAAAATTGCAAGGGTAACGGTAAGTTGGTTTACGGCTTGGGGGTGGATTCGAACGGCGAAATCGTTAAAAAGCGGCGCGATACGGAGAACGATAGACTGCCGGTTTTGTGTCTTGGTTTGTCGGTCCAGGAGCTGTCGGAATATTTACAGAAAATCGATTTTTCGGACGAGAAAATTTCCGCATTGGAAATTGAGATCATGGAAGGATTTTTGGACGATATTAAAGGGCAGCTTTTGGATACTGATATTGTAAGGTCGCAAGAAGAAAGACAGGCGCTCGATAAAGCTTATGGCGTATTGAGCGCCAAAATAGACACATAAAATGCCGATAAAAATCCATGCTTAATCATGATCAAAATTTCGGAGAACTGGAAATGCCTGAAAGCTTGTCGGTGAATGCCGTTGCTGGCGGCGTTGAGCGGGTCCGGCCCGATGCCGGGTTGCCGTATGGGATCCCGGCGGGACCGGAGCCGCAATTCGAACCGAAAGCTATTGATCCGGAAAGACTGGCCGAAGCTACCAGGAGAAAAGCCGAAGCCGAAGCAAAAATGGCGGTTTATCGCCAAAGAGCCAAGGATGAAGAAATGGCGCGCCAGGCCCGGCTTTCGGCGTGGTTGGAGAAAGAGAAGCAGTCAAGGGAGCTTGCTTGGCAGGAGCGTGGCGCCAAGCTTGACTCTGCGATGGGCGAGATTGTCACCAGGCAAAAAGCGGCAGGTTTACCCGTCGGAAACGATGGCAGGATAGATATGGTGGCGTATGCGGGTAAGCCGATGTACGAGGGCGGTGTGGTCCAAAAAGATCTGGGCTTGGTGGGCGGGACCGAAGCAAATTTTGCGAATCAGAGCAAAATCGGAGGCGAGTTCATGGAAAAGTTCACGAGCGCGGTAATCGCCAAATATCTTCCGGAAATATCTTGCGTCAGGACGTGTAAGTTCGATGACTATGACCCGACGGGAAGAAAACAGGGCGCCGACAGCGTTTTATATCTTGATGGCCAGGCGGTGGCATTGCTTGATGAGACGATGAAGGACAATCTGATCGGCAAAAATATAGACAACAAGGTTGGCAAGGTCGATCGCCTCAATGGCGAAGGAGGCGGGAAGCTTAAGTATTCTTTCGGACAGCAAAATGGGAAAACTACGTTGCGGCCGGATACCGATTTGCCGGTTTATGCTTTCGGGCTCGACACGGCGACGATGAACGCGGGCATCGATAATTTCACGCCGAACAAGCCCGGTAACGACGCGGAAAAGCGGGCGGCTTATGGGCTCATTTATTCGCTTCACCGTCAGACCGACCGGATTAACGCCCAAATCGATGAGGGCCGTGTCGGTTTTAAGGGTGCGGTTGGTAGAGCCAATTTTTGCGGTCGTCTGGATTTGCTGCAACAATACCTGGAAAAGAAAATGCCGCGCAAAGAGGTTGAAGAGTATTTGGAGGCGCAAATGTTGAAAGCAAGGGGTACGTCGAAAAAAGGACCCCATAAAAGAAAGGTTACCCGGCGCTAGCTAAGCGTTTGAATAAAATTAAATCCCCCAAGTCAGCGAGCTGAAGGGAGATCAGGATAATCACGAAAGTCGATACCTCACTGGTGGGCGCAACGTTTTTTTGGCCTATCAAGCTCAGATGGATGTTCTTCTCGGTAGATAGCTGAGCGGCGACATCGTCTGCGTATTTTGATGTATATCCTTTGACGAACAGATTGCTGCCGTCATCGGGTTTGTAGATGTTGACCGCAATTTCCGAGCCATCCGGATCCGTAGGTTTGTCCGTTAGAGACAGGCTTCCAAAAACAATGATCGGGCTAGTACCAATGATTTTTAGCCAATTACTTGGCTGTTCGCATATCATTATTTGGAAGGGCAATTGTATCACCTTGTGGCGAGCGACGTACCAAGAAAGAATAAACCATAATTTTGATTTTGTCAAGATGGGATGGTCGTGGCGGATTGTGATAAAATATAAAAAAGAAACTCGGGGGAAAACCAAATTATTTCGAAATAAAAAAATAATAAAAACATGAGTTTGAATATTCCTCAAAATAAAACTGAGACGGACATTGCGGTCGAGCTGCAAAGCGAGACCGTTGATTCGCAAACCGAAAGTATCGGAGTGCTTCCTCGAGCTATGAATGCAAATCAAATAGACGCCTCGCACGCCGCGCAAACTAAAAAGCTGGAAGATGTGCGTGGCGCGATTTTTGGCGGCGAAGGGAGTTCGTGTGATTTGTCCCCGGAGAAAATGGCGGAGATCATAAACGCGAAAATAGAGGCCGCCAAAGATAAAGTCTTGGGGCCGGAAAACGAGCGGGGCGAATTTACCCGCCAGATAATCGTCACCCGGGGAGAAAAGGAATATTTCTACAGGATGGCCGACGCAAACTCCAAAAACGTAGATAGGAAATCCTATTATTACGCGGAGGGGGTTGATGGAGAAAAAAGGAAGGGGGTTGGGCCCGATGATGCGATACTGCATCTATTGGTAGGAAGGGATAGCCGATGCACGAACCTTCCAGGCGTGGAGGAGGAGCGAGCGGCGCTGTTTGCCCAAAAAGAGGTACTGGTCGCGGCGTATGAGAAAAGAATGAACGAAGCGGCGGCGAGAAAAAATAATCCGGCGGCACCTGAACAAGTTGGCAGGGAAGCTGGTGGCAGTGTCGGCGGCAAGAGCGGGAACAGTTGGTTTGGTCGGATCGGCAGCGGTATCAAAAGGCTTGCGGGCGGCAGTAAGAACAATTAGTAAATATATTGCGCGACGGTTGGTTGTCGCGGTCAAGGATTGCGGTGCGCTTTGCGATGAGGTAAAATTAAATAATGGCAAACCCGGTTTTTGGTATGGCAAATGCGGCGGCCGCCGCGAAGGCGGCGACCGCGGCGCAGCCTTTCAATTTAGGCGCGATTTTTTGGCATTTTTTCTGGCCTTTGATGGCCATTTTTGGAGTTTCTGCCGCATTGGTTCTCATTTTGCGCTGGAAGCATAAGCGCGAAGAGTTTAAAAACGCGCTGGACATGGTGCTGTTGTCGGTGAGAGTCCCGCCCAAGACCGCCGAAGAGGTTCAGCAATCAGGCAAACAGCAGGAAAAAGACTGGATCAAGGTGATGGAGGATTTCTATGCCAACCTGGTTTCCCTCAAGCCCAAAGGCTTCCTCGGCTCCAAGCCGTGGATTGTTCTGGAGGTGGCCAAGGTTAGGGGAGACATCTGTTTTTTTGTGGCCGCGCCCAAAAAATACGCGGGCTTTATCGAGAAAAAGATCAACAGCATCTATCCGGATGCCCAGGTGGAAAAAAGCGGCGATTTCAATATTTTCGGCCACAAAGAAGAAGTTTGCGCCGGGTTTTTGAAGACCATGAGGCCGGTTTATTTGCCGATAAAAACTTATAGTGCGATCGAAATCGATCCGCTGTCCAGCATTACCAACACGCTTACCAAGCTTGAGGAGCGGGAAGAGGCGGCGGTGCAGATTGCGGTGCGCAACGGTTCCGACAATTGGCACCAGCGCGGCCGGGAGGTTTTGAAGCTCATGAAAAAAGGCAAGGATTTCCGTACCGCCCACCGGGAAACGAGCGCTTTGCATAATTTGGTCGGCGGTAAGGCTGAGGAGGATGTTCCTCAAGCACCGATGCAGCAAAACGATGACGAGGCGATAAAAGGGATCGAAGCCAAACTCTCAAGGCACAGCTTCGAGACCAATGCGCGCATCGTGGTCTCGATCAAAGACCCGGTCCGCAGCGAGGAGGTTTTCAACCAACTGGCGGCGGCGTTCGACCAGTTCTCGGCGCCCGACCTCAACCATTTCCATATCTTCGCCAAACGCGGCCGGGCGGCGCGGCCGGTTTTGGACGATTTTATTTTCCGGAAATTCAACGACCGGCAAGTATCGGTTTTGAGCGCGGAGGAACTGGCCAGTATTTATCATCTGCCGACGCCTTTCCTTAAGACGCCCAATGTGAAGACAATGGGGTCGAAGAATGCGCCGGCGCCATCCAATTTATTGCGGGAGGGTTTGCTCATGGGTTACAATATGTATCGCGGCGCCAAAAAAGACGCTTATTTGGGCATAAGCGATCGCCGGCGGCATTTATATGTCATCGGGCAGACCGGTACGGGCAAGTCGGCGTTTCTGTCCAACCTGATCGAGCAGGATGTGATGGCCGGCAACGGTGTTGGTATTTTGGACCCGCACGGCGATTTGATCGACGATATCATGGGAAAGATCCCCAACGAGCGGGTTGACGATGTGGTGGTTTTTGATCCGTCGAGCATGGAGTATTCGATTGGCTTGAACATGCTGGAGTATGACCCGAAGTTTCCCGAACAAAAAACCTTCATCATCAATGAGTTCATGAAGATCTTCGACAAGCTTTATGATCTGAAATCGACGGGCGGACCGATGTTCGAGCAATACGCCCGCAATGCTTTGCAGTTGTTGATGGATGACCCCAATGAAACCTATACCCTGATGGAAGTGCCCAAAGTGTTGTCCGACAAGGAATTCCGCCATTATTTGCTGGCCAAGTGCCGCAATATCCTGGTGAAGGAGTTTTGGGAAAAGCAGGCTGAGGCCGCGGGCGGCGAGGCGTCCCTCAAGAACATGGTGCCCTACATTACCTCGAAATTTGACACTTTTATTTCCAACGATTACATGCGTCCTATCATAGGACAGGTAAAAAGCACGTTCAAATTTCGGGAGATCCTGGATCAAAAGAAGATATTCCTGGTCAATTTGAGCAAGGGTCGTCTGGGCGATATCAACAGCTCGCTTTTGGGCCTGATCATTACCAGCAAGCTGACGATTGCGGCATTCTCGCGCGTTGACACGGCCGAAGCCGACCGCAAGGATTTTTACCTGTACATCGATGAATTTCAGAATTTCGCGACAGACACGATTTCGACCATCCTTTCCGAGGCGCGCAAATATAAGCTTTGTCTGACCATTTCGCACCAATTCATCGGCCAGCTCGAGGAAAAGATCCGCGATAGTGTGTTCGGTAATGTCGGTACCGTATCGTCGTTCCGCGTTGGCGTTGAAGATTCCGAATTTCTAGCCAAACAGTTTGCGCCGGTTTTCAATGCCCAGGATCTGAACCGGCTCGAGAATTACAATGCCTATGTCCGGCTGTTGATCGATGGCCAGGTTTCGCTTCCGTTCAATATCAAGACCTATCCGCCCAGCAAATCCGACCGGGAGAGATCGGCCAACATCCGCGAATACTACCTGCTCAAGGAGGGGCGCGACCGGGAAGAGGTCGAATTTGATATCAATAGGCGCCGCCAGGCGTATGCGGCGGCCGCGGTTGCGCCGGCGGCAAAATTATGATTAATAAAAAATATTATGGCAGATACCAAACCAACATTACCTGAAACTCCGGAACCGATCGTTGAGCAAAGCCAGAAAACCGAAATTTCGAGCGATAAATACGAAAAGATCGAAAAAGAAGCCGAGGCGGAATCGAAGCAGGAGGAAAATCTTATCGATGAACTGGCCGAGCTGCGCGCCAAGGTTTCCGCCAGCAAGCAAGCCGCGGCAAATTCCGGCCAACAGACACAGCTCGACGACGATATCGAGGCGCGGAAGAAAAAAATCGTCGATTCATTTTTGAAGGCGGCTTTGGCGGCCAATTTCGCCGAAGACAAGGTGGGGCACATTATGCATATCGCCGAAAGGTATATTAAGAAGGATTATCCCGACATCGCCGACGAGATCCATGACCGTATCATCGATGAACGCGACAAGTAATCCGAACCGTTGTTGAGGCCCGCGTGAAAACGCGGGTTTTTTGGTCCGGACCGCTGTATCAATTCCGCTAAATGGGGTAAAATGTAACAAAAGCAATTTTATCCCGAGGTAGACCAAGGCTTAAGCCGGGGAACCGATGGGATGAGGAGGCCGGAGGATACCTTCTCCGGTCGCCGCCCGGGGCGCAGACCCCGGGAGGTGAAATTCCTATGGAAAATATAAATTCGATGAAAATTAATAAAAAAACGATCGTGATCGCGGCGGTCATTTTGGTTGCCGGGGCCGTTTTGTATAATATTGCCAAGCCGAAAACCGCAACCTACAAGACTGCCAAGGTAATAAGGGAAACGATCACCCAGGAAATTTCGGAAACCGGGACTGTCAAGAAAGGTGACGCCGTGAGTTTGAATTTCAAAAATGCCGGGACCATTGCCAAAGTCAATGCCGCCGAAGGCGATGAAGTGGCTGCCGGACGGGTTTTGGCCGAATTGGACACGCGCCAGGCCGAGGTCCAGCTGGCTCAAGCGCAGGCTAGCCTTGTGCTTAGCCGCACGCAATTGGAAAAATTGATGAATGGCGCCACGGCGCAGGAAGTGGCCATCGCGCGCACCGCGGTGCAGAACGCCCAGACCGCCCTGGAAAGTGTCAACCAGACGCTTCGCGATGCGCAGACCTCGGCCGGACAGAAGTTGGATACTGTTTACAAAACCGCCCTTGATTCCCTCAATTCGGCATACAGTAAGGCGTATAATGCCGGTAATTTCGTTAATCTTTTGCAGCGAACATATTTTACGCCGCGCGACAGCGATTCGATCACGGTTTGGCAGACCAGCGAATATATTTCGGATTCCGTGGCAAACATCAAGGACCGCGTGGATGCGGCGCAAAGCGGACGGACGGCCGATATCGATAAGGCGCTTTCGGTGACGCTTGCCGAGCTCGATTCCATCCGGCAAGGCATGGAAAAGATCCGCACGATCTGCGAGAACAAGACTTGGCGCGACACCATTTCGACCACTGACAAAAGCAATTTGGACACCAACCGCGATTACGTAATCGCCGCATACGCCTCGGTTAATTCGGACCGTGCCGACATCGACCAGCAAAAGAATACCAACGGATCATCCATTAACACGGCCCAGGCCGCCGTTGACGCGGCCAAAGGCGCACTGGCTGCCGCTCAGGACCAATATTCGCGGGTGACGGCGGTGGCGCGCCGGGAGGATGTGGACGCGCTCAACGCGCAGGTCGCCCAGGCGATGGCGCAGGTTTCGCTTCTGGAAATACAAATCAGCGATGCGCAACTGAAGGCGCCGCTGGCCGGAACGGTGGCTCACGTCAATGTAAAGGCGGGCGAGACAGTTTCGGCTCTGGCATCGTCGCCGGCCGCGGTCATTATCCCAGATGACCCGTTCCGGGTTGAAGTTGATATTTACGAGGAAGACGCGGCCAAGGAGGCAGTGGGCAATCCGGTGACGATCGTGCCGGTGCCGTTCCCGGATAAAACCTACACCGGAAAAGTTATTTCCATCGATCCGGTCGGCAAGACCGTGAACGGCGTGGTTTACTATACGACCAAGATTGCGTTCGATGAAATGCCCGAAGGTTTGCGGCCCGATATGAGCGCGGACGTAACGATCATTGCGGCAAAGAAAGAAAATGTTTTGGTGGTTCCGGAAGCCGCGGTCCAAAAAAAAGCGCAAGAATATTATGCGCAGGTTTTGCGCGGCAAAAAACCGGTTGACGTGCCCGTAACGACCGGGATTAAAGCCAAAGGCCAGGTAGAAATAATCTCCGGCCTCAACGAAGGCGATGAAGCGATAATACCTTAAATTGTCGTATAATTATTGATAAAAAATATGGCAAAAGAATCATACGAAGTCCAACCGAATGATGAAAATCTACCGCCCCGGACTGACGATCCAAGTCTTGTCGAATTGGAGCACGGCGTGAAGGTATAAGATCCAGCCGAGCGACCCAAGCAATATCTATTGACAGACCAACATGGAAGATCTTACGTATACACGGAACAAACGAGACATAAACTCAAGCCATTGGCAGAATTTAATCCGGAGCTTTGTTCAAGAATTCTCCGGGAATTGTTGGGCGATAATCTGGCGGTATCCGATAAAGCAGGACTAGAGGGAGAGTTGGCAGAGCAGGTGAAGGCTATGCCAAAAGAAGCAAAGCAAAAATATTTGGAACTCAAAATCAAGGGAACGCCGCAAGAGTTGGCCGAGATGTTGCCCTATCTATTAGCGGATCCACCAACGATGACTGGGGAAGAGAGGCAATTGCAGTCAAAGAGAATGCAGGATATGCAGCTAAGAAAAGATTTGGTTAATCCTCGAAGCTCGCTGGTGGCAATAGAGTTTGCGTTTGAGCATGGTGTTGCCGGCACAATGGAAAGACTGAAAGAATTGCTGAAAGCCATACCCGCAAAAGAAAGGGGTGGCTTGAAGCCCGATCCCAAATCCCTCGGCAGATCCAGAGAAGAGCTGAATAAATTGATGAAGCGAGGGGTAACAAAAGAAGAAGCGATGGACAAATTGCCGCCGACAATGGGGCTTGATATATTGCTTGGAAAATCATTCGCTAAGCTTGGTGATTCGGCCGCGGAAAAAAAGAGAGGCTGACTTCGATAATTTAATTGAATCCGATCATAAATCTCACAAAATTATGCCAGAAGCTGAACAAATGCCAAATATGACTGCGGCCGCGTCGGCGCAGAATGCCGAAGCCGGGCCATCGGCCAAGCCGGCGGCGGAAACAACCGTTGATATGCCGCAAGCGCAGGCCGAGCTTGGCGCGGATGGCGCCGAGCGTCTTTCAGTGGAAACCGCAGAGGCAAGTGAGCCGCAAAAGGAGCTGTCGCCGGAGGAATCATTGGTCGAAACACAAGAAGAAATCAGAAAGATCGACGAAGAATTGGCGCGGCTTACCCAAAAAAACGAAAAAGCTGACCAAAGATGCGAAGAATTGGGGGAAAAACTTGGGGCCGACGGCAAACGCACCGAGATAGCGCGGGAAATGCCGCGGAGAAAAGAATTGGATGAAACACATGTCCTGCTGGTGCGGCAAGAGACTGTTTATCGAAGACGCGTGGAAAGACAGCGCGAAACTGCCGAACAGATATTGAAAAAGAAGATCGGCGAATTGTTCCAGGAATTCGGCGCGCTGGCGCCCGAGGAATTGGAAAGCATGATGGTCACCGGCAGAATGTCCGATAAGGAGCTTTTTAAAAGCCATGTTTTCGGAATGCTGGATCAAGAAACTGCCAAGCAGATGATCCAAGCATATAAAGAAGGAGTTGAAGGGGAAGAAATGCAAAAATTCATAACCCGGATTGAAATTACCAACCTTGTCATTTACAAACAAGCCAACGAAGAGGCGGTGCGGCAGATGAAAAGCGAACCGGCGGCGGAAACGCAAACCAATATGGTAGCAGATCAAGGAGCTGCCACAGAAAGGGCAGCTGAAAATAACGCCGCCCCCAAATCTCCGGCCGCCGGCCCGTCATCAGCTCAGGGGGCCGAAGCCGCATCGGCGTAAGGCGGTCAAACCATGGAATCATTTGAAACAATTGAAAATGAAGCCTTACCGGAGGTTGGTGCGCCGGAAAATCCAAAACCCGAGGTTTCGGCGGTTTTAGAACGGGAATTGGCCGAATCCGATGATGAAAAGTTTATCGCTCTCTGGCGCGAGAGGCAGAAGGAACTTCAAAAAGAGGTTCAAGCGAATCCGGAAATGAGGTTTAATCTACCCGAAAAATATGCATATCGCATAATAACGATTATGCGCCAAAAGCTTGTTGAAAAATTCGGGGGTAAAAATCTTGAGGGTATTGATTGGCAGGGGGCGGTGGATTTTGTCCGTGAAGCGGGTTTGCCGGAAGCGCCATTTATAATTGTCGATAGGGAAAACGAAAAATCCGATTTTTTAAAAATTACGGAAAATATAAAGGGTTATCCGTTTGAAGCGGTTTCGATTGAAGAAAGCAATACGGAGGCAGGGAAGTTAAGGCCGGAAATTTCAAATGAGGAATGTGGCGGTGTTTATGGTAGCGGGCTTGGGATGGCTGTTGTATTCAGGAGAAGCACTGACGAACCGATTGAAATAGAAAAGAATTTGGTGCATGAATTGACCCATGGTGGGCGCGTTGAGTATTCCGCGCGTGGCCGATTTGCCGATAACGGGGTTATTATCGAGGGTGATGATTTGGGAATCTTGATGGAAGAGGGAATAGCTGGGCTAATGGAATATGCTTTTTATGAAAAAAAACGTGGTGAAACAAAAAAAGCGTGTTTGGCGGAAATGTTTCACTGTGACTATTTTGATTCGAATAACATTCTGTCAATAGAGGGACAAGATGGGGGTTTTATGCCGTTGCCTTTGAAATATTTAACGTATGTAAATGGAAATTTTTCGTATAGTTTCAGTTCGTGCTCAGGTTTTATAATGGAATTGATTTTCGAGGCGATTTCGGGGTTCAAAGAAAAAATGATTGAAGCGCGTTCGATGCCTGATGGAGTAAAAATAATCAGTCGTATTTTGGATGAATACAGCCCCGGTTTATATTCTGAATTGCGGCAACCAAAGTGCGAAGTTGTTGATTTTGCGGAAAAATTAGCGGTGGTGATCAAAAAAACTAAAGGCAGTATGGAAGAGCTTGTTGCCGAAAGAAATAAAAATAATGATGCTTTAAGGACGTTCTGGGAAGATAAATTCAATGAAGAGGAAGCCGACCTGCATATAAATATTGATAATGCTAAGGTTCACTTGGACAATTACAATAATTTCGGAAAGACAGAATGTCTTGAAACGGCCGCAAGTTGCATTGCAAAAGCGGGAGCGATAATGAAGTTCCCGTATAAATTCGCGGAAAAATACCAAGAAGAATATAAAATAATCAAGGAAAAAATTGATTTCTACCAAGCGCGGCAACCACTAACAAAACAAAGCAGTAGTGCGTCATAAAAGAATCATGGAGCTGATAATCAAGCTTGAAGAGGTTTGGAAAATGTATGGATGGGGATACAAAAAAGGGAATAGATCTGGTTATTGATCGCTATGAACGCGAAGTTAACCGTTTGTCGGATAAAAAGATAGCCGCGCTAGAAGATTTGTACGAAAAATCAAAAAGGCCGCGCCTGGATAAAATAAAGCAAAAGCTGAATTAAATTATGGCAAACGGCAGAGAAGATTTTTTTCCAGAGGATGGCGTAACGCCGGGGAATGACGAGTGGTTGGAAGGCGGTAATGATGTTGCCGGGGAAAAGGAATTGTTTCGAGACGCGGTTCGGCGAGTGCGGGCGATCGGCGACCGGGGAAAACTTGCCGGCAGCGGTTATCTTGAAACTTTGGAAGCAACTGGCGGCGAAGCCATGTCGAACCTATTCGAGAAAGGCAAGAAAGTGGCTTCCGACTTTGATTTTCAAATTAATGTTTTGACAAGAAGCGCCTTGCAAGAAATTAGGCTGCTTATATGGGAAAAAGCGGGTAAATTTAAAAACGAAATTCCCGAAAAGGCGATTGAAAGGGGCGCGGAATTTTTTTCGCGGCAGCTTTTTGCTTGGAATGTTGTTGACAGCGGAGAAGATCGGGCGGCTCAATTGGTCAATAAAGAGGCGGTTAATGTCGATTTGGTGAGGGAGGCTGCGGATAAGTGGCAGGATTACCTTTCGGGTAAAATCCAGGAAAACGATATCGTGTTGCTTGGTTTTCGCCATAGTCCGGCGATATTTGAAAATATTGGCGCGATTGCGGAATATTTGGAAAAAGCCAAAGAAGTTGGCCTTACCGATATAATGATCGAGATGCCGGAAAGCAATCAAAAATATATTGATCGCTATTTTGCGACCGGTAAATTCTTTGAGGACGATGATCCCGCCGATTACAAAAAAATTCCTAGGATAGTCGAAGTTGAAAATCGGCGCGCTGGCAGGAAGGGTTTTGAGGAATTAGTAGGAGAAATGTCGGATACTACCGCATCCAGGAAAGCGATCAATATGCTTTATCCGGTTGAAAAAGCTCGCCAGGTTGGATTGGCGGTGAAATGTTTTGATTCAAACCGGACAGGCGGCTGGGTTACCAAGGACAGTATCGATGAAGCAAAACGGCACGCGGACGAAGTTTACGAACAAAGGGATCAGTCGATGAATGAAAAGTTTGTGGGGTTGGCGGCGGGAGAGAGTCGGAAAGTCTTGGCTTTCTTGGGATTTGACCATGTGAAGCACGGAGATCCGAATGAAAAAACACTGCAGGACTTCCTTTTGGGGGAATCGCGCCTGAAAAGCGTGGGAATCATTTGCGATAGGGATTACTCAAAAGACAAATTCTTTGCCCGTCTGGAGTCGTCCGACCGGAAAATCGTTAATTCACCGTTTTTTTCCAGGTTGGAATCGGAAAAAATAAGGAGCGTAGGGTTTGATTTGGCGCCCGGGATGATCGATAAAAAAAAGGCACGGACCAACGAGTTTACGTTACAATTCGACGGTTACATTAAAATATGACGGAGCCGATCATTAAACTTGAGGATGTCTGGAAAATCTATCAGTTGGGCAAGACCGAGGTGCAATCGCTGAAAGGCGTGAATCTCGAAATTATGCCCGGTGATTTCGTGACGATCATGGGACCGTCCGGATCGGGTAAATCGACGCTGCTCAACATGATCGGGCTTTTGGATATTCCTACCAAAGGCCGGCTGCTGCTCAAAGGCCGCGACGTGATCAAATATTCTGAAAGCGAGCTGTCACAGTTGCGAGGCCGGACAATTGGGTTTGTTTTCCAGGAATTTCATTTGATAAACCAGCTTAAGGCTTGGGAAAACGTTGAATTACCGATGGTTTTTCAGGGCGTGTCCGAGCAAAAGCGCATAAAACGCGCCAAAGAACTGCTTACCAGCGTGGGATTAGGGCACCGGATTGATCATCAACTGGCCGAGTTGTCGATCGGCGAGCGCCAGCGCGTGGCGATCGCGCGGGCGTTCGTTAACGATCCGGAGCTGGTGATCGCCGACGAGCCCACCGGCAACCTGGATTCGATTAATGGAAAACATGTTATGGAGATCTTGACCGATTTCCATGAAAAACGCGGCGGCACGCTTTTGATCGTGA
>JALOQL010000073.1 GCA_025453415.1 Minisyncoccota bacterium | reverse complement strand
CGTACCATGGTCAACCAATACAAGCAGCAGCGGCGCTGGTCCTGGGGAGTGGAGAACTTGCCTTATGTCTTCTTTAATTTTCTGGCCAATCCGGCCGCGGCAAAAATCACGATTCGGGAAAAAATATTCCATATTACGGTAATGATGGAAGGGTTCTGGTCCTGGGTAACCGGTTCGCTGCTAACTTTCGGTTTGGGTTGGCTGCCGCTCCTGATGGGCGGGCGCGATTTCAACGCCACGCTCCTGGCATACAACTTGCCTCGGCTGACATCGGTAATCATGACCGCGGCGATGGCGGGCATGGTGGTGTCGGCCATTATCAGCCTTCTGCTTTTGCCGCCCCGGCCGAAAAAGTACGGCAAATGGCGGCATGCGTCGATGCTGCTGCAATGGCTTTGTCTGCCTTTCACGCTTATAGTTTTCGGCTCCATGCCGGCGCTGGAATCGCAGACCCGCCTGATGATCAACCGGCCTCTCGGTTTTTGGATTACCGAGAAAAAACGTAAAAAATAATCATGAAATTCTACGAATACGTTTACCGCGATTCGTTCGTCCACCGGCTTGACCCGCGCGTCAAGTTGGCCTGGCTTTTTGTGTTTTCATCGGCAGTGTTCTTGACTTCACAGCCATGGGCGGTGACCGCGATTTTTTTGTCGTGTATTGCCGTTGGCCTTTTAGCCAAGCTGCCGCAGGGCCAGATTTGGGACAGCATAAAGCTTTTTGTGATCTTGATGCCGTTATCCTACATTGTTTTGTATCTTTTTCTGATCGGTATAAAGTGGCAGGCGGTTTTTGAAGCGCTGGTTTTTTCGGAAAAATTTTTGTTGTTGATTTTGGCCAGTATCATTTTTACCATGACCACGTCGGCCCGCGATATGCTGTTGTCGCTGGTGAAGATTAAGGTGCCTTACACTTTTGCTTTTATGCTTACCATTGCCATCCGCTTTATCCCGCTCATCTTCAAAGAAACCAACAATGTCATCAACGCGCAGCGGGCGCGGGCGCACGAATTCGTATTCTCGCTTTTGAGGCCGGTTGATACCGTCAAAAGTTTTGTTCCGGTGATCATCCCGGTTTTTACCCTGCTGTTGAAAAGAGCCTACGAGCTGTCGCTTTCCATCGACGCCCGGGGATTTGGCAGCCAAAAAAAGATCACTTATCCTGACCGCTTGAAATTTGGCGCCGACGAAATTTTAGCCAGTGTTGCCATGGCCGGATTCTTGTTTTTCGCTCTAAAAATGCTATGATCCAACAAAGGTTTTAAAGATAAAAATATAAAAATATGTATTTCAAAACCAAGGAACTGGTCACGATTGCATTGTTTGGCGCGCTTGTGTTTGTTCTCACGTTTGTCCTCGGTTCGGCTATGCTTGCGGTGACGGGTATTCCTATGTCTGCCGGAATAACGAATGTTTTAATTGTTGTAGCAACTATCACTATTGGCGCAAAAACCATCAACAAGTTTGGAGTCGCGACCATCAGGCTGGCCATAACCGGGGCACTTTCAATCCCGACCATGACTTTTGGTACTCCTGGAGTTTATAAAATTGTCACTTTAGCCTTAATGGGGCTACTTATAGATATATCAATTTCGCTACTTAAAAGGTCAAACAAGGGTTATGTATTAGGCGGAGCGCTGGCCTCATTTTTCACGCCCGTGATAACTCTGGGAACGATGATGCTGCTAGGTCTGCCTGGAGTTGATAAATTAAAACCGTTGGTGCTGATTTTTGGATTAGTCTATGCTGTACTTGGTTTGATCGGCGGCTCAATAGGGGTTTGGCTTTTTGAAAAGAAGCTCAAGAACAAAGCTTTCATCAAGAACCTGCAAGGGTAATTTCTGGGAAAAGAAATTTTTAGCAAAACCAAAAACCCCGGGGATCCCGGGTTTTTGTACAAAATGAAAAAAATCGAAATTATCGGTTTTAATTTCTCCTATTCCGGCGGCAAGCCGGTCCTGCGCGACATCAATCTGGAGATCGGCCGCGGGTTTTTCGGCTTGATCGGCCCGTCGGGGTGCGGCAAATCCACGCTTTGCCTGGCGTTAAACGGCCTGATTCCGCACGAGATTGCCGGCGTTAAAACCGGCAAAGTTATCGTGTGCGGCAAGGATACCGACAAATACCATACCCGCCAAATGGCCCGCCATGTGGGTATGGTTTTCCAGAACCCCGAATCCCAGCTATTTTCGCTTTGTGCCGAAGACGAGATTGCTTTCGGCCCGGGTAATTTCGGCGTTTCCTGGCGCGAAATTAAAAAGCGGGTCGCTCAGGCCATCAAAAAGCTCAAAATGGAGCATTTAAAAAACAAAAGCCCTGAGCAAATGAGTTCGGGCGAGCAGCAGAAAACCGCGATTGCGGCGGCGCTGGCCATGCATCCGGCTGACGCAGGATCCGATATGCCGATTTTGGAAAAGGAAAAATTGGTCATTGCCGCGGCAATGGCGCTTGACCCCGACATTTTGGTTTTAGATGAGCCCTCCGCTAACCTCGATCCGCGTTCGGCCGAAGAGATTTTTGCAATTTTAAAAAAGATCAGCCAGGAAAAGATCATATTTCTCGTGAGTCACAATATCGGCCAGATATTCCGCTACGCCGACACGGTGGCGGTGATGGACCGGGGGGCGATCGTGATGTGCGGCGCCCCGGCGGATATTTTAAATTCCGAAAAATTGCTTGATTACTTGGATCTTCCCGCAATCTCTGAATTGTCCAACGAATTGCGCCTCAAGCCGATGGCGCTGGTGGCCGAGGATATCGCGCCCAAGATCAAATTCTCCAAAGAAGTTCATTTTAAAAGTAAGATCGTTTACCGCAAAAATCCGGTGGTCAAAGTTGACGATATCGATTTTGAATACGTTAAGGGCGCGCCAATCTTGCAGGATATCAGTCTGGAAATTTCCCGGGGAGAATTTTTGGCGATCGTGGGCAATAACGGCAGCGGCAAATCCACGCTGGCGCTCAACATGATCGGCATTTTAAAACCTCAGCGGGGGAATATTTTCATTAACGGCAAGAACACCAAAAAAGAAAAAATTTCCGATTTGGTCCGATCCATAGGTTATGCTTTCCAGAATCCGGACTTGCAAATCTTCGAAGACACCTTGCGCCAAGAAGTCGCTTTTGGGTTGAAAAATTTACACTTGCCGCCTGACGAAATTACTAAAAAAACTACCGATGCGTTAAATTATGTCGGTTTGCAGGAATATGCCGACAGCGACCCGTTTTCTTTGTCTTTGGGTCAGAAGCGCCGCCTGACTATTGCTTCAATCTTGGCCATGGGCCCCAAAATTATCATTTTGGATGAGCCGACAACCGGCATCGACGATCGCATCGTTAAATCGTTGATGAAGCTTATTGTCCGCCTTAACCGCGAAGGCCATACCGTGATCAATATGATCACCCACAATATGGATCTGACCGCCCGTTATGCCGAGCGGGTGGTGGTGCTTTCCGGCGGCCGGATAATTTCCGACGGGCCGGTGCGCAAAATTTTTGCCCAAGCCGATATTTTGGAAAAGGCCAATTTGATGCGGCCCGAGATCAACCGCCTGGGCCATATTCTGGGCAACTCCGAAGTTTTGACTACCGACGATGTTTTGAGTCTTTTGTGAACCCCGATTTTTGACTCACTGAAAAAACGCAAAAAATAACCTTGTCGAATGTCTTTCAATCCTTATGTCGCGGTGGTTGTTGCCGCAACTATCTGGGGCTCGGCGGGAGTGTTCATCAAATACCTGGCGCTGTCCGCGGCTACAATCACATTTTTCCGTTTTGCCGTTCCGTCAGCCGTTATGCTGGCGTATTTTATTTTCCGCCGTTCAACATTGCCCAGAGGCGATCGGCTGATATTCCTTGGGTCGCTGGCAAATGTCTTAAAGACCTTTTTCTATTTTCTCGGTTTTACCCTGGCCTCGATCGGGAACGCGGTCGTGGTCTATTTTATCTGGCCGATCCTGACCGCGGCCTTGGGGTCGGCGTTATTGAAAGAGAGGGTTTCTGGGCGGAACACGCTTTTGTTTGCGGTCGCCGCCGCGGGAATTGTTTTGGTGTATCTGGACAAAGAGTTCAGTTTTTCCAACCGTGATTTTGCGGGCATGGCGGCGATGTTGGTTTCGGCGCTGGCGACCGCGGTGTTCATGGTCGTTTTCAAAAAATCCACGGAGCGTTACTCGAATCCCGAATTGATTTTTCACCAGAATATCGTCGGCGCGGCGATATTTCTTCCGTTTTTGTTCATCGATATGCCGGCCCTGAATATCGTGCGGCTGGGTACGGTAACTTTTTATTCGCTGTTGGTCGGTGTTATCGGGTTTGCCTTGTATTTTCCCGCTTTGAAAAAAGCCAAGGTTTCCACGGTATCTTTCTTGGCTTATTTCGAGCCGGTCAGCGCGATATTGTTTGCGGCAATATTGCTCGGGGAGGGGATTACCTGGAACATGGCCGCCGGCGGCCTGCTGATTATCGGCTCGGCGATATTGCTTAAAAAAGATTAATTTTTTTCAAAAAATGTTAAAGTGGAAATAATTAAAAACCAAAAATGGAAACACCAAAGGACGAAATCGAAAATTACGAGATCATTAAAGAGACGGAGACAGTTGGGGAGAAAAGGGACAGGGTTGAAGGATTTACCGTTCTCGACGAAGGCTACAGAAAGGTAATTATTACCAATGATTTGCGGGAAAATCAGGAGCCTGGAGGATTGGTGAATGTGGAAAGAATAATGTATGCCATCGTTAAAGAAAAAGAGGAAAAGTTGAAAATATATACCGGAGGCGAAAAAGAATCTGCCAAGAACAAGGAAAACCTTAATAGACCGCGAAATCTTGAAATAGCTCCGGCAAGATATGACCGCGATACCGGGCAGTTGTGGCTATACAACGAGGAACCAAAAATGCACAAGCAGCATTTGAGCGAAAAGATAAATCGGAAAAAGGATGCTGTCCGGGAAAATATCAGCGGCAAGCTTGATCGATTAAGAGAAATAAGAATCAACCTTGGAATGAAAAAACCGGCGGAATAAACGCCGGTTTTTTATCGGAAGAATTATTCCAAATGCGCGCGGTTGCGGAAGTTTCTGATGCGCGCCGCCAGCTGGGGGTGGCGCGACAGGTCCGGGTCATGCTGCAAAATTCCTTTGGCTGCGTTGCGCGATTTTTCTACCAGGAATACGTCGGCAAGCGATGCCATGGCCAGGTCGGGCGCGCCCCATTGCTGGGAGCCGAAGACTTCGCCGGGGCCGCGGATTTCCAGATCCTTTTCGGCCAGGTCAAAGCCGCTGTTGAATTTGAGCATCGCGTCCAGGCGCCGGGTGGGGTAGTCGGAAAACAGCATGCAGTAAGACTGGTGTTCGCCGCGGCCCACGCGGCCGCGGAACTGGTGCAATTGCGCCAAGCCGAACTTGTGGCTGCCTTCGATGGCCATGACGGTGGCATTGGGAATGTCGATACCGACTTCGATCACCGACGTCGATACCAGGATGTCGAT
>JALOQL010000072.1 GCA_025453415.1 Minisyncoccota bacterium | reverse complement strand
TCATCGAAAAACACGACGATGACGTGCGCCCCGACGACGAGGAAGACGAGCGCCAGCACCCACGCACCGAACTGCCCCGCGAGCAGCGCGGCGAGCCCTCCCAAGAGCGCGACGAGAGGTGTCGAGGGTGCCGCGCGAGCGCCGAAAAAGCTATGACGAGAGGCGGGGAGTTCCCGATCCTCTACGGATCGAAGGAGGAGGGCCTCGTCCCGGCGCCCGACCTCTTTTCCGGAAGCTTCGCCACCTGCCACGTGGCCGGGGACTTCGACGGAGACGGCCTCTGCGACCTCGCGGCCATCCTCCGGGAGCCCGACGAGAACGGCGCCTGGAACCAGAGCCTTGGGGTTCTCCTCGGCCGGCCGGACCGCCCGACCGGGCCGGGCGATGGATTCGTGGATTTCTCGTTATAATTGCGGCTGAAATCCGAATTTTAATGCGCAATAATAAAACAGGCCTAGGAATATTTTTCCGTCGGCCTGGAATTCTCTCGCAGATACGGCGCCACTACCTCTAATAACAGCTTTCTTTGCCAAAATTTATAGTCTTGGCCTAGGATTATTTCCAGCGTGAGTGCAAGATGGTCGCGCAACAGAATTTCAATCCAATCTGCCGCGTGGTTTCTTGCCCCGACCGCGCCTCCCAAAACTCTAATGCGCGCTTGCGCGCAAGCCGCCTTCTGCCACATCTGATCAAGCTCAACAAAAGAGCTCACCATCGCTGATACCAAGTTTGCGAATTCCTCGTCCACGTCCGGATTTTTTGTCAGCGCCGAGGGATCGCTGTCAACTATTTTTTTGTATAATTCAAAAACTTCGTCCCCCAACTTTTTAAGCTCCTCCCAGCCAATGTCGCCCCTCAACCACTTGCGGGCGGCATCAATGGCTCGTTTTGCCAATTCGGGCAAAACATATTTTTGTTCAATCTGAACAACGGCCCATTCCATGGATCTGAGCGTCAGCTCGGATAATGCCATGATATAGTGCTGGCAATTTTCCTTGTCGACTCTAAGACCGGTGGAAAACGCGCCGAACATTCGGTATGATTGAGCCCACGGATCCATCTACCACTCACCTCTTTGCGAATGGGAACCATTCGCCGATTCACCCGGAATATATTAATAAAATAGAATTTTGTCAAACCAAATCAAAACCATCACGGGTAATGGTTAAATGACCACTCGATTATTTGGTATCGAAAACCGAAAGTGTTATCCCGGCGCTCCGGGCTCTTTTCGTGAAATCGCACAGGGCGGCCCCGTCGGCACTGGACGAATCGAATGAGCTTTTCCAGTATGACCAGTCGATACCCTCATCCTCGCCGCTCTTATCCTGCGCGAAAATATTCACCGATACCGCCATCCCCACGTCCCTGGCCGAAACCAGCTGGCCAAGAATTGTTTCCAATATTTGCGCCCGCTGGCCGGTGGCTAAAGGAAAGACCAGTTTGCCGTCGATATAGAATGAGGAAAACGTACCGGTATTAAACCAGACGGATTTCGTTCCTAAGTTTTTTGCGGCGTCGATGGCTTGCACCGCCGGCAAGAAACTGGCCGCGTCATAATCGGTTTCCAGGCCACCGGCGCCAACATAAGGCCAAGGAAATCCTTGCAGCCCAAAACTATCGACCAAGCTTTTATTGACCCCCTCCAAATACGGGTCCAAGGGAACTACCGCGGTATTACCCGCGTCCCATAAATAGGTTTCACTATCCAGAAGCGGACCGATATCGGCGGTTGGAAAATATTCTTTAAAGATCATCCCGTACCGGTTATAGGCGGACACGAAATCATCCGGCGCGGAATTTGCCTGCCCCCACGAATCGGTGTTGGGCTCGGGCAGAGGCACCCATAATCCCATCTGCCGGTCGGTCACCCCGGTTTTTTTGATCTCCGAAAAATATGTTCTTAGCGCGGTATCATGCTTTCCCGCCGCAATGTCCGCGAATGAGACCGCGGCGCCATCGGCCGCGCTGACCGGCTCGACGACTACGATCGGCCGGACGCCGTAAATCGCGAATTCTTTTACCTTTTTCGCGATTGCCGCCGCCATATCCCGCCCCGCATTCCCATCCGGCGGAAAAACCTGGAAAACCATCATTCCGGAAAACGCTCCGTCGCAGCGGTCTTCGAACTCGGCCAATTTTTGCAGCTGCGGATCGTCCGAACTTGCCAGCGATCCCTGCCACGACGTGGCCGCATCGGTCAAAGTCGTTTTCATGTTTATCGAATTACCGGAAACGTTTTTTGCCGCGCAAAAAATAAACAGCGCGGGGATCAGACCGGCAAAGGACATCATCAAAATTTTGTTCATGCTTTTTTAATATCGGACGAGTTATATCATAATTACGGCATGGCTGTGGCATGTCCGATATCGTAAATAAATATTAAGACCCGGACGCTAAATTAAACATTAAAACCATGGAACAAAAACATTTTATTTCCCGCTCGATCATGACCGCGGCAATCGTTTTTTTGACCGGAATTTTTCCGTTATCTTTTGCCCGGGCGGACACAAGCGGCCCGAACCTTATCGCCAACCCGTCGCTGGAAACCGCGTCCGCGGATCCTTCGACCCCCCTGGGATGGAACCAAGGCAAATGGGGCACGAATACCGCGGTGTTTTCCTATCCGGTAGCCGGCAGCGACGGCGCCGGCGCCGCAAACCTGCAAATAACTTCTTATGCCGACGGCGATGCCAAATGGTATTTTGACCCGGTGGCGGTTTCCGCGGGAACCTACCAATTCTCCGACAGCTATAAATCGGATACCAAGACCTACTTGGTCGCGCAATTCACCGATACGGCCGGAGCGTTTTCGTACGCCAGCATCGCCACCCTCAATCCCGCCCCGGACTGGGCCGCGGCCAAAGCCATTGTGACCGTGCCCTCCGGTACCGCCAGGATAACGGTATTTCATTTGATAAATTCCGTCGGCAGCCTGACCGTGGATAATTATTCGTTGCAAGTTTATACGGCGCCCGTTGTCCCGCCGCCGACCCCGGACAATCTTATCACCAACCCGTCGTTGGAATATGCCGGCGCGGACGGCCAGCCCGTTGGCTGGTTCCAGGGAGGCTGGGGCAACAACACTTCGGCATACTCATATCCGATCACCGGCTACAACGGCAATGCCGCGAGCGTCCAAACCACAAGCTATACCGATGGCGATGCCAAATGGTATTTCGCTCCGGTAACGGCCAAAAGCAATTGGCGTTATCTGTTTTCGGATTACTACCGCTCGGACACTGCTTCCGTCGTCGAAGCGCAAGTGCAATTACAGGACGGCACCTACCAATATATCCGCGCCGCCAACTTGCCCGCCGCTGGCACCTGGACCAAGTTCTCCGGCGAGATCGTCACGCCTCCCAACGCCAAGTCAATCACGATCTTCCACTTGATCGCCGGCGTCGGAACGCTGGCGACCGACGAATATTCGCTGGCCGAGATCGGATCGGCCGCCTTTGCCAAAGGTATGGTTTCGTTAAACTTTGACGACGGCTGGCTCAATACCTATAGGAACGGCTATCCGATACTGAAAACCCTGGGACTCAAAAGCACCTACTACGTGATGGCCGATGCGCTTGGCGATACCGGCTACATGACCCTGGCCCAGGTAAAAACGCTTCAAAGCTCCGGCAACGAAATCGGTTCGCACACCAAGACCCACGCCGACCTGACAACCCTGACGCCGGAACAGCTGACCGACGAGGTTTCCGGCTCCAAGACATGGTTTACCGCCAACGGCATCAACGCCGCCACTTTCGCCTATCCCTTCGGAAGCTACAATGCGGCAGCGGATGCGGCGGTAAAAAGCGCCGGATACGCCGGCGCCCGCACCAGCGACCCGGGATACAATTCAAAGGTCACCAACAAATACAAGCTGGTGATGCAAAGCGTGGAAAACACCACTACCCTAGCGCAAGTTAAGCAGTGGATCAACCAAGCCAAACAAAACAAAACTTGGCTCATCCTGCTGTTCCATAAAGTGCAAACCAATACCAGTGGCGAGCAGTACAGCACCACCCCCGCGATGATCGCCCAGATCGGCAGTTACCTTAAAACGCAACAAGTCCCCGTGATCACCAACTCGCAGGGATTGGGAATGATGGGCCAATAGCAGATTCAAAACGATCCTTTGTAAACAAAACCTCCGCTTTCGCGGAGTTTTTGTTCTGCGGCGCCCCTGCTGGCTAAGGCTCATAGGTGAAATTGATCAGGTCGCCCTCAAACAGATATTCCGTCGGATTCCATCCGGACATTACGCCGGCAGCGCAATCAACCGCCGCGGATTCAACAAGCCAGATCTTGGCTCCGGCATTGATATCGGCCGCCGAAGGCAAGCTGGTTGTGGTATCGACCGCGTTGGCAATATGCGCATTGCCGCCGTTGTTGGCCAAACCTTGGCCCAGGCAGATCACATCCGTGCGCGGCCAGGGATTGCCGGCCTTGTCCGGATAATAGATCAGGGTGTAATCCCCTCCCGGCACCAGGCCGTGGCCATTGAACACATAGTCGAACGCCGGCCCGGAAAGCTTGTAGGTCATCTTTCCCCAGGCGCCGCCGTCAACGACGGTCCAATCGGCCGGATTCTTTTCATAAAGATACAACTGGCCGGTATTGGACTTGCCCGCCGGTGCGGTCGGTCCTGCCAGGGCCGGGCCCGCGACCGCCACCACGCAAAGCGCGAACACTGTCATACACAAACCGAAAAATTTTTTGCTCATGTTTTTTGTTTTATTATTTGCTTGTTTTGCTTATAAGCGATCATCGACCCTTTTCCCGATCGCCCGCACAAGCAATTCTATAATGCCGGCTCTTAAACCGCCATGAATGACGGCTTAATGAAACAAAACGAAACCCGCCCCGGTTTCCCGGAGCGGATGAAAATTCAATAGGAATAGAGAGAAAAAAAATGAACCCCAAAGTCCTGATATTGTATAGGACTTGTTGCACCGGTGTCAAACCAGGCAATAGTTCTTTTTCTAGGTCTCTATTCTGGACAAGTTAGGTATTGCATCGCCCGATAAAAGGGCGGCTCATGGTCCCCTGGACAACTTCATTGAAGTCCCTCAGCAGACCTTAGGGCAGGCGCAGGAGCAGCATGCTAGACATTCAGCGGCTACGCATCCTCTCATGGACAATCACCGCAGCAGTAGCCCTGACATTCACATATATCCCTTATATCCCTCATGCCGAACCCTCTTTGCAACACTCGCACTTGCATTCAAATTCTTTCTTCATTCTTTTACCCCCCTAAATCTAAGCGTTAACGCTTTTGATTTTAGGTTTTTCCCTGTTTAGGTCTGCCAGGCAACTGTAGTCAGCAGCTGCACCGACACACACATACCAAGCTTGTCACCGCTTAGCCAGGATGCCCAAGATTTTTAAAAGTCCTGGGCATCCCGGCCAAGCATTCGCAAAGAACTATATTAAATCAAAATAGCAAGCGGCATTTAAAAAGTCAAGCGACTGTATGCGTCCACCCATTTTTGCACTCTTGAGGCATTTGAGTTAATTCTTGGACCTTTAACGACATCGCGAATTGCAGCGGCGATAACTTGTTGCCGA